>JAJDTI010000010.1 GCA_022827245.1 Pseudomonadales bacterium
TCTTGCTTGCGAGGGGCAGGCCCCTCGCGCTCCCCGGCTGAGGGCTCACGCCCGCATTTCTGGTGATAGAGCCCCCCGATGGCGTCGATCAGCTTCGCGGCCAGCGTCTCCTTGGGCTCGATCGGAAAGACGGTCTCGCCCGACGCCTGGATGAGGACGACGGCGTTGTCGTTGCTGTCGAAGCCGATGGTCGAGTCCGATACGTCGTTCACGACAATGGCGTCGCATCCCTTGCGGGCGAGCTTCTCCCGCGCATGCTCAAGCGCCTCGTGGGTCTCCGCCGCGAAGCCGACCACGCAGGGGCGGCCGCTCGCCACCGCCGCCTCGAGAATGTCTGGATTCTCCTTGAGCGGTAGCGTGATCTCGGCCGCGGAGCCAGCCTTCTTGATCTTGCGGCTCTGTGGTTCCGCGGGTCGGTAGTCGCCCACGGCGGCGACGCCGACGAAGATGTCGGTGTCGGGCAACTCGGCTTCCACGGCCGCCTTCATCTCGTGCGCGGTCGTCACGTCCACCCGGCGGACGCGTGCGGGCGTCTCGAGGTGCACGGGACCGCTGACGAGGGTCACGCTCGCGCCGGCGTCGCGGGCGGCGCGGGCCATGGCATAGCCTTGCTTGCCGGAGCTATGGTTCGAGATGAACCGCACCGGATCGATGTGTTCGCGCGTCGGCCCCGCGGTGACGAGTACGCGCACGCCGGCGAGCGTTCCCCGCCGGTGGCCCTCCCGGTCGGTAGCCGCACCGGCGAAGTGCGCGTCCAGGGCGCCGGCGAGTTGCTCGGGCTCCAGCATGCGTCCGGGGCCGGTTTCCCCGCAGGCCTGGTCCCCGGTTCCGGGGCCCAGCATGTAGAGCCCGTCCGCTTCGAGCCGGGCCACGTTCCGTTGCACGGCGGGGTGTTCCCACATCTGCCGGTTCATCGCCGGCGCGACGAAGACCGGTGCGGCCGTCGCGAGGCAGATCGTAGTCAGGAGATCATCCGCCGCGCCGCCGGCGAGGCGCGCCATGACGTGCGCCGTCGCGGGAGCGACGAGGATGGCATCGGCCCAGCGCGCGAGCTCGATATGTCCCATGGCGGCTTCCGCTTCCGCGTCCCAGAGGTCGTCCCGCACGCGCTCCCCGGACACGGCCTGCAGGCTGGCGGCCGTCACGAAACGGGCAGCGCTCTGCGTCATGACCGGGATGATTTCCGCACCGCGGGAGCGCAGATCTCGCACAAGGATTGGGGTCTTGTACGCAGCGATTCCACCGCTGATGCCCAATAAGATGCGTTTTCCGTGCATGGCGATGTCGGCGCGATGGAAGGGGCGGCACGGCGTAAGGCCGCCGCGAAAAGGACGGGGGACAACGATACCAGAGATGCCCGCAACGGACAGGACAGGGAATGATGGCGCGGGCGCACCTCTGGGCGCGGAACGCCCACGGGAGCGGTTGCTCGGAAGGGGCCCGGCAGCGCTGGCCGACGCCGAACTCGTCGCGGCGCTACTGCGTACTGGCGACCGGACGCACGACGCCGTGGAACTGGCCGGGGTGCTCCTGCGCCGGTTCGGGGGCGTGCGGGGCCTTTTCGACGCGGACCCGGAGCGGATCGCGGCGTGTCCCGGCATGGGACCGGCGAAGACCGCAGCGGTGGTCGCCGCGCGGGCGCTGCTCGACCGGTATCACGCCGAGCATGTCACCGCGGGCGAGGTGCTGTCGGGGTCCACGGCCACGCGGCGCTACCTGAGGTACCGGCTCGGGCGGCGCGAACGCGAGGTCTTCGGCGGGCTGTTCCTCGACGCGCGCAACCGGCTGATCGCCAACGAGGAGCTGTTCTTCGGCTCGGTCGACCGTACGGCGGTGTACCCCCGCGAAGTGCTGAAGTCCTCGATGCGCCACAACGCCTGCGGACTGATCCTCTACCACAACCACCCGTCGGGCGTGGCGGAGCCTTCCCCGAGCGACATCCAGTTGACCGGGCGCATCGCGACCCTGCTCGAGGAGGTGGACGTGCGGCTCGTCGACCACGTCGTCGTGAGCGCAGACCAGCAGGTGTCGTTCGCGGAGCGGGGGCTGCTATGACCCGCTGCGCCCCTCTCTCGCTCCGCTCGTGATGTCACGCCCGCCCGCCGGCGGGCGAGTCGTGTTGCCCCGAGTTCAGGATGCGCCCGGTGGCAGCGCGCGTGCCCTGGTCAGGTCGGTCAGATTCCTCAGGCGCTCGTGGGTGTGGCGTTGGCCTTCCTCGACGCGGGCGGTCCGCTCGCCGAGGTCCGCGATCTCCTCCCGCAGCGCGTTGTCCCCGCGGTACATCTCCGTCTTGAGATCGGTTACGCCCTGATAGAGCATCCCGAGGCCGCCGACGATGGCGGCCAGGGCCAGACTCACCGCCCACTTGAGGATGCGCAACTCTCCGGCTATGCCGGCGACCGACTGGTGCACATCGCTGATGTCGGCGCGCAGCCCCTCGGCGGACTGCTTCATCTCGGCGCGCAGCCCCTCGGCGGACTGCTGGATCTCGGCGCGCAGTGTTTGCGCGGACCGCTCGATCTCGGCGTGCAGTCGTGCCGCGAACTCCTCGAAGTCCGCACGCGTGACTGGCTCAGGCGATCTGTCCATGGCTGGTTCCAAGCTTAGGGCCTCCTCTCCACAACTTCCATCAAACAGCTTCGTCGCATTAAACGACCCGCCAAGCCGACCGAAAACAGGAAGAACGCCCTTGTCGGTGTAGGAGATCAGCCCGGGTTTTCGTGCGAGATGTCGTAGCCGGTTGCCGCGCCGTGCGCCACTCTGCTATAAATCGCCGCCCCCAACCCAAGCGGCCCGATCATGTCCCAGGTCTGCCAGGTCACCGGCAAGCGCCCGATGAGCGGGAATCACCGTTCCCACGCGGAGAACAAGACCCGCCGCCGGTTCAAGCCGAACCTGCACTACCACCGCTTCTGGCTCGAGAGCGAGAAACGGTTCGTGCGCCTGCGGGTATCGGCTGCGGGGATGCGGCTGATCGACAAGAAGGGCATAGAGACCGTGCTGGCGGACATGCGCAAGCGCGGCGAGAAGGTGTGAGCCATGCGTGAGAAGATCAAGCTGGAGTCGACGGCGGGCACGGGCCACTTCTATACGACCGACAAGAACAAGCGGAACACCCCGGACAAGCTGGAGTTTCGCAAGTACGACCCGGTCGTCCGCCGGCACGTGATCTATAAGGAAGCGAAGATCAAGTGACGGCGTAGGGGCGTCGGAGACCCTCCCTCGGCGACCCCCGCTACTTCCCCATGCCCGAACTCCCCGAGGTGGAGACGACCCTCCGGGGGGTCGCCCCGGCCGTCCTCGGCCAGCGCGTGGCGGCGCTGAGGGTCCGCGAGCCGCGCCTGCGCTGGCCCGTCGAGGTGCCGGATACGGTTTCCGGCCAGCGCGTGGTGCGTCTCTCCCGCCGCGCCAAGTACCTTCTCCTGCACCTCGAGACCGGGGCGCTGATCCTCCATCTCGGCATGTCCGGCCGCCTGCGTGTCGTGTCCGGCAACGCGCCCCCCGAAAAGCACGACCACGTGGACATCGTGCTCGGCAACGGCATGGCGCTGCGTCTCACCGATCCCCGGCGCTTCGGGAGTCTCCACTGGCAACCCGGCGCCTGGCAGGACCACTGGCTGCTCCGGGGACTCGGCGTCGAGCCCCTGTCCGACGCCTTCGGCGGGTCGTACCTGTTCGACGGGTCCCGCAAGCGGCGGGTCGCCGTCAAGAACTACCTGATGGATGCCCGCATCGTCGTCGGCGTCGGGAACATCTACGCGAACGAAGCGCTGTTCAAGGCGGGCGTACGGCCGCGCACCGCGGCCGGGCGGGTGACGCGGGCGCGGTACGGCGCCGTGGCTGCGGCAATCCGGGAGACGCTGACGGCCGCGATCGACCTTGGCGGCACGACCCTGCGCGACTACGTGGGCAGCGACGGCGCACCCGGTTACTTCCGGAACGAACTGTTCGTCTACGGCCGCGAGGGCAGGCCCTGCCGCGTCTGCGGGACGCTCCTCAAGGGCATTCGTCTCGGCCAGCGCGGCACGGTCTACTGCCCGCGCTGCCAGGGTTGAACGGACCGCGGCAGGCTCAGGTCTTGCCGGAGCGGTAGTACTCCACGACCGCGGGATGCACGAACTCCGAGATGTCGCCGTCGAGCAGGGCGATCTCGCGCACCAGCGACGACGAGACGAAAGAGCACGATAGCGACGTGGGCAGGAACACGTACTCGATGCCGTGGTCCATCGCGCGGTTCATCTCCGCCATCTGGAACTCGTATTCGAAGTCCGTGACCGTCCGCAGGCCGCGCAGGATGAAGTTCGTGCCCTTCGTGCGGACGTAGTCGACGAGCAGCGTGTTGAAGCCCTCGACCTCCACCCGGTCGCCGAACTCCGCGAGCACGGTGCGGCAGAGTTGGATGCGGTCGTTGAGGTAGGTCGCGGGGTCTTTCTGCGCGGAAGTGCCGATGGCGACGGTGACACCGTCGAAAATGCCGAGCGCCCGCTTCACCAGGTCGGTGTGCCCGTTGGTGATGGGGTTGAAGCTGCCGGGATAGACCACCCGCATGGGAGTCCCTCAAACGCGCTGCGGCGCGATAGTAGCAGCGCCCCGAAGCCGGAGCCAATCGGCGCCGCTTCCGGCGGGCCGGAGCAGGCGAAACCGGCACGCCCCGGCCCGGGACTCCCGCAGCGTCTCCCAGCCCGGCAGGTCCGTGTCCGAGTCCGGGGCGCCGTGCGTGCCGGCGTCCCCCTCCTCGAAGTACACCAGGACGTTGCGTCCCCTGAGCAGCGCCAGCGTCTCGGCGCCCAAGCGCGTGCCGAACGGCGGGTCAACGAACACGAGGTCCCATGGCCACTCCCGCTGTCGCCGCACCCACCGGGGCGCGGACGCCACATGGACGCGGCAGTTGCCGCCCAGCCGCGTGGCAGCGGCCCGCAGTACGCCGGCGGCGCCCCGGTCTTGCTCGACGAGGGTCGCCGACGCCGCGCCGCGGGACAGCGCCTCGAACGAGAGGGCTCCCGTGCCGGCGAACAGGTCCAGGACGCGGCGGTCGACGATGTCGGGTCCGAGCCAGGAGAACAGCGTCTCCCGGACGCGGTCCATGGTGGGACGCAGCCCCGGCCGGTCCGGGACGTCGAGCTTCCGTCCCTTCCACTTACCGCCGATAATGCGGATGCGCCCGTCGCCGCGTCTGCTGGCGCGACCGCCGATGCGTCCGGCGACGGGTCTGTTTCGTTGAGCCATGGGCACCGGTAACGGTAGTTCCACGGGGTGGGTTGCATGGTCGCCGAGGCTGCGCGGGAAGGGAAGCGGGAAGCCGGCGACGGCGGCCGGAGCGAACGCGGCCTGCTCGGGCGGCTCTCCGAACGCCTCGGCAAGACCCGCGCCCGGCTGGCGTCGGGCCTCGGAGACCTCCTCCTCGGGGAACGGGTGCTCGACGACGAGGTGCTCGAGGCGCTCGAGACGGCGTTGCTGGTCACGGATGCCGGGGTCGAGGCCACCGACGGCATCATGGACGCGCTCAAGAAGCGGGTCTCCCGGCGCGAACTCTCCGATGTCGCGGCCCTGCGCGACGCGCTCCGCCAGGAACTCGAGGAGATGCTCGCCCCGATGGAGCAGCCGTTCGCGGTGCGCGCCCCGCACCGGCCGTTCGTCGTCCTGATGGTGGGCGTGAACGGCGCCGGCAAGACCACGACGATCGGGAAGCTGGCCCGGCAACTGCGCGCCGAGGGCCGCTCGGTCGTGCTCGCCGCCGGCGACACGTTCCGCGCGGCGGCGGTGGAGCAGCTCGAGGAGTGGGGCCGGCGCAACGACACCGCGGTGATCGCGCAGGGGCAGGGCGCGGACAGCGCCTCGGTGATCCACGACGCCATGGAGGCGGCGCGTGCGCGGAGCGTCGATGTCGTGCTCGCGGACACCGCGGGCCGCCTGCAGGCGAAGCGGAACCTGATGGACGAGCTGCGCAAGATCCGGCGCGTGGTCGCGCGGTTCGATCCGGAGGCGCCCCACGAGGCGATCCTGGTGCTCGATGCCGGGACCGGACAGAACGCCGTGCGCCAGGTCGCCGAGTTCGACGATGCGGTCGGGCTTACCGGGCTGATCGTCGCCAAGCTCGACGGCTCGGCGCGCGCCGGGGTCCTGTTCGCGATCGCGGCGGCGCTGCGGGACCGTCCGACGCCGCTGCCGGTGTACTTCATCGGCGTGGGCGAGGGGGTGGACGACCTGCGCCCCTTCGATGCCCGGGAGTTCGTCGGGGCGTTGCTCGCTGAAGAAGGCCATGGGTAGCGTCGCTTTCCGCAACGTCACCAAGCGTTTTGCGAACGGCCACGAGGCGCTGAAGAACGTCACCGTCGAAGTGGACGAGGGCACCATGGCCTTCATCCGGGGACACTCGGGCGCCGGGAAGACCACGTTCCTGAGGCTCCTGCTCGGGATCGAGTCCCCGACCCGCGGCCAGGTCGTCGTCAACGGCGTGGACATCGGCAAGCTGTCGCGCCGGCGGCTGCCGCGATACCGCCAGCACCTGGGGGCGGTGTTCCAGGACGCGCACCTCCTGATGCACCGCACCGTGTTCGAGAACGTGGCGCTGCCCCTCCGGGTCACGGGTGTGGGAAAACGCGACATCGGGCGGCGCGTGCGGCCGGCCCTGGAGCGGGTGGGACTCCTCGAGCAGGAGGCCTACCTGCCGGTGTTCCTGTCCGCGGGGGAACGCCAGCGGGTCGGTATCGCGCGGGCCGTCGTCAACCGTCCGAAGGTACTGCTCGCCGACGAGCCGACGGGCAACCTGGACCCGCACCTCTCGCGGGACGTCATGCGGCTCTTCCTCGACTTCCACCGGGTCGGCACGACCGTGATCGTCGCCAGTCACGATCACGGGCTCATCGAGTCCCTCGGCATGCGCGTCATCGAGCTGGACCACGGCACGCTCGCCGGCGGACGTGGGTAACGGGGCGGGCGTGGATAACGGGCGGGCAGGCGTGGGTAGACAGACGGATCCGTGGCCCGCCCACGCGCGCCCGGCGTTCGCGACGGTGCGCGACCACGCGCGCGTCGCCGGGGAGAGTTTCTACTTCGTCAGTTCCCGGGTGGGTGCCAGCCTGGTCATCTGGCTGCTCATCGGCATCGCGCTGGCGCTCCCGGGGGGCCTGTACCTCATCGAACGGAACCTCACCGGCGCGATGGATCGCTGGGAGGGGCGGGTCGGGCTCTCGGTGTACTTCGAGCCCGGCTCCGGTTCGGCGGGTGCGCAGGCGCTCGCCGCGCGCCTCGAGGCGATGGAGGAGACCGAACGCGTCTGGGTCGTCACGCCCGAGGAGGCCCTCGAGGAGTTCCGGGGCGATACCGAGGTGTCGGATGCGCTCGACCTGCTCGAGGACAACCCGTTGCCGGCGAGTGTCCGGGTCAGCCTGGCGGAGGGCGTCCCGTCGGCGACCGTCTCGAGACTGGCGGGCGAGGCAAGCGCCGACGAGGCCGTGGAGGAAGTCGTCATCGAGACGACCTGGCTCGAACGCCTCGCGGCCATCGCGGCGGCCGTCGAGCGCCTGGGCTGGATGCTCGCGGGGCTCTTCGGCCTCGGGGCGGCCCTAGTCACGCTCTCCTCGGTACGCCTCGCCATCGAGTCCCGGCTCGAGGAACTCAGGGTGCAGAAACTGGTGGGAGGCACGGACGCCTTCGTGCGGCGGCCGTTCCTGTACCTCGGGATCATCTACGGCGTGGGCGGCGGCGTGCTCGCCGCGGTGCTGAACGCCGCTGCCCTGCTCGCCCTCGAGGCCCCCTTGAGGACGCTGCTCGAGGGTTACGGGCAGGACTTGGAATTGACAGGGCTCGACCACATATTCGCAGGAGCGCTGCTGGGAGTCGGCGCGTTGCTCGGCGTGTGCGGCGCGATGGTCGCTTCCAGGCAACGCCTGCGCGGCCTCGAACCGGTCTGAGGCATGGCGTCGCGGGGCGGCCGCACGGGTAGGATGGAATAGCACTCGCGACCGGAGAGTGCTAGGATTCGGGTCAGGTGTTACCGGAGGTATCGAAATGGCCTCTAACGTACTGTCTCTCGACAGCCTGTCGCCAGGACGCGACCTGGACACCTACATCCAGACCGTCAACGCGTTCCCCGTACTCAGCGCCGAGGAGGAACGGGAACTCGCCGAACGCTTCCGCTACGAACAGGACCTCGATGCCGCACGCGAACTGGTCCTCGCGCACCTCCGTTTCGTCATCCACCTCGCCCGCAGCTACTCCGGTTACGGCCTGCCGCAGGGAGACCTGATCCAGGAAGGCAACGTCGGGCTGATGAAGGCCGTCCGGCGGTTCAATCCGGAGGTCGGCGTGCGCCTCGTGTCGTTCGCGGTGCACTGGATCAAGGCCGAGATCCACGAGTACATCCTGCGCAACTGGCGCATCGTCAAGGTGGCCACGACGAAAGCCCAGCGCAAGCTCTTCTTCAACCTGCGCAGCAACAAGAAGCGGCTCGGGTGGATGAACCGGACCGAGGTCGAGGCCGTCGCGAAGGACCTGGGCGTGGAGCCGGCGGTCGTCACCCAGATGGAAGGCCGCATGGCGGCCCGGGACATGGCCTTCGACGGGGCCGTGGACGGCGACGACGACGAGCCCGCGGTCGCACCGGCCCAGTTCCTGGCGGACGCGTCCGCGGATCCCGCAGCGCTGGTGATGGAAGACGACTGGGCCGAGCAGAGCACGGCCCGGCTGCACGATGCGCTCGACGGGCTCGACGAGCGCAGCCGGGACATCCTGCGATCCCGCTGGCTCTCCGAGCGCAAGTCGACGCTGCACGAGCTCGCCGCGCGCTACGGCGTCTCCGCGGAGCGGATCCGGCAGATCGAGGCGAACGCGATGAAGAAGCTGCGCGTCTCGCTCCAAGCCGCCGCCTGATCCCGCACCCAGCGCTACTCCTTCGGCCGCGCCCGGCACGACGCCGGGCGTTTGACCTGTCCGGTTCCCCATGACGCGCGACGCCCGGGTCTACGTCCGCCGCCGGGGCCGCTTGACCTCGGGCCAGGCGCGCGCCCTGGCCGACCACGCGGACCGTTACCGGCTCGCGGACCCGGCGGGGTGCTCGTCGCCGGTGCTGCTGGAGGTGGGCTTCGGCATGGGCCACGCCCTCGCGGCGTTCGCGGAGGCGCACCCGGACTGGACCTGCGTCGGCATAGACGTGTACCAGCCGGGGATCGGCTCGCTCATCCTCCAGTGCGAGCGTGCGGGGATTGGCAACGTGCAGGTCGTCGAGGACGATGTCCGCCGCGTCCTGCCGACCTGGCCGGACGCCAGCGTCCGGCTCGTCGCGGTGTACTTCCCGGATCCGTGGCCGAAGGCGAGACACCACAAGCGGCGCCTCGTGCAGCCGCCGTTCGCCGCCGAAGTGGCGCGGGTGCTCGAACCGGGCGGCAGGGTGCTCCTCGCGACGGACTGGGCGCCCTATGCGGAATGGATGCTGGAGGTCATGGACGCGGAGCCGGGGCTTGTCAACGCGAACGGGCCGGGCTCCTTCGCGACGCGCCCGTCGGAGCGGCCCGTGACGCGGTTCGAGTCCCGTGGCCAAGCCCTCGGCCACACCGTTCGGGACCTCGCGTACACGAAGGCCTGAACGGTCAGAGAAAGCGTGCGACGACGGTGTCGAGGTGCCGGTAGCCGAACTCGGTGAGCGCCAGCCGGTCGGGTTCCATCAGTCCCTCTTCCCGCAGGGCCGCCACCACCTCGTCGATCACCGCATCGGACAGTCCCGTGCGCTCCGCGAAGCACGACGGGGCCACGCCTTCGACGAGGCGCAGGGCGTTCATCATGAACTCCACCGGCAGCGCCGCGGGATCCACCGGCGTGTCGATGGGCGACGGGTCCTTGAGGTAGAGCCTGGGCTGCCGCGCCTTGGCGGTGCGGACGACGCCGTGCGTGCCGGTCAGCTTGCCGTGGGCGCCGGCGCCGATGCCGAGGTAGTCGCCGAAGGTCCAGTAGTTGAGGTTGTGACGGCATCGGGAGCCGGGACGGGCGTAGGCCGAGACCTCGTAGCGCTCGTAGCCGCGCTCCGCCAGGAACGCCTGTCCCGCTTCGGAGATGTCGGCCAGCACGTCGGCGGCGGGCAGCTTCGGGGGTCGACGGGCGAACTCCGTCCTGGGCTCGATCGTGAGCTGGTACCAGGACACGTGCGTCGGTTCGAGGGACACGGCGCCTTCGAGATCGGCGAGGGCCTCCGCGACGGTCTGTCCCGGAAGGCCGTACATGAGGTCGATGTTGAACTCCGCGAACCCGGCCTCCCGGATCGCGAGCGCGGCGCGCCGGGCGTCGCGGCCGTCGTGGATGCGACCGAGGCCGCGCAGGCGCCTGTCGTCGAACGACTGGATCCCGAGCGACACCCGGTTGATGCCGGCGCTCGCGTACTCCCGGATGGACCCCGCCGTTTCCACGGTCCCGGGATTCGCCTCCATCGTGACTTCCGCCGCGTCCGGCAGCGCGAACGCATCCAGCAAACGTGCGAACGCGGTGGGAGAAAAAAGGCTGGGCGTGCCGCCGCCGAAGTACACCGAACGGATTGGGCGCGGCGCCCGCGACCGCTCCCTAGCGAAGTCGTCCAGCAATGCGCGGAGATATTCCGACTCCGGCAGTCCCGTGCGCAGCGGGTGGGAGTTGAAGTCGCAGTACGGGCACTTGCGCACGCACCAGGGCAGGTGCACGTACAAGCTGCTCACGACCGGGCCAGTTCGTGCGCCAGCGCCCGGGCGGCGACGCCCCGGTGACTGCGCGCGTTCTTGTCTTCGGGGGCGAGTTCGGCCGCGGTCGCGCCGAGTTCGGGCACGAAGAAGTGCGGATCGTATCCGAACCCGCGGGAGCCGCGCGGCCGGTCGACGATCCTGCCGTGCCATGTGCCGGTCGCCACCACGGGCGCCGGATCGTCGGGGCGTTCGAGGAACACGAGGGCGCAGTAGAAGTGCGCGCGCCGGTCGCCGACGCCGTCGAGGGCGGCCACGAGCTTCGCGTTGTTGTCGGCGGCGGAGGCGTCCGCGCCGGCGAAACGCGCCGAGTAGATCCCGGGAGCGCCGCCCAGGGCCGGCACGACGAGACCGGAGTCGTCCCCGATGGCGGGGAGGTCCGCCAGGGCCGCGGCGTTGCGCGCCTTGATGAGCGCGTTCTCGAGAAAGGTCTGTCCCGTCTCCTCCGGGGCGGGGATGTCGAAGTCGGCGGCGGAGTGCAGCTCGATGGCGGCGGGGGCGAGCAGGTTGGCCAGTTCCCGCAGTTTGCCGGCGTTCCCGCTCGCGAGCACGACCTTGGCGTGCTGGTCCCGCACTTCACTCCTCCCAGTACAGCGTCTGCTGAAAGGAGACGGTGGCGGGTCCGTGACCGGGCAGGTTGGCCACGATCTCGAACCGGAGGGCCTCGGCGTGCGGATAGGTCAGTGACGCGAGGTAGTAGGTGGAGTCTCCCGTGCGGACGGTCCGGAAGGAGAGTGGCTCGACCTGCCCGAGGAGGTTGCGGAAGGATCCGGTGACCGGGACCTCGACGGCCCGTCCGTCCGCGTCCAGCACGGAGACGTTGGCGAGCGCGTGATCGCGCGCGCGGACCACGCCGTAGCGCTCGGCGATCTCCGGCCGCAGGAACTTCGTGTTGAAGACGGTGTAGTGGACGGCATACTCGCCGAACACGGCCTTCCTTTCGGCCTGACTTCCGGCGGCGAGGAGGAGGAGCGCGGCCGCGGCGGCCCAACGTAGCCAGTGGACGGACATCAGCCGTTCCCGCGGCGCAGCCGGTAGAAGGCCGTCGTTCCGAACAGGTTGGGGAAGCGGTTGATCAGCCTGCCGTGCCGGTAGGCGCGGTCGACCACGAAGCGCTCGGTGATCGTCAGGCCGCGGTCGCGGCACAGGGTCTCGAAGTCCGCGAACGTGCACAGGTGGATGTTGGGCGTCGCGTACCAGGTGTAGGGCAGGTGCCTGGCCACGGGCATCCGTCCCCGCGTCGCGAGCTGCAGCCGGCAGGTCCAGTGGCCGAAGTTCGGGAAGGTGACGATGCACTCCCGGCCGACGCGGAGCATCTCGTCGAGCAGCCGCTCCGGCGCGTGCACGGCCTGCAGCGTGTTCGCCATCACCACCACGTCGAAGCTCGCGTCCGCGAAGCGGGTCAGGCCCTCGTCGAGGTCCTGTTCGATCACGTTGACGCCCGCCCGGATGCAGGAGGAGATCTCCTCGGGGCCGTTGTCGAGGCCGTAGCCGACCGCGTCCCTGTGCCGCTGCAGGTAGGCCAGCAACTCGCCGTGGCCGCAGCCGAGGTCGAGGATCCGCGCGCCGGGCGCCACCAGGTCGGCGATGATGCGAAGGTCTTCCCTCACGGGTTCACTGGCCGCACTCGCGGGCGACGCGATCGAGGTACTCGGACAGGACCGCCAGGTAGCGGGGCACCGGGAGCAGGAACGAGTCGTGGCCGTGGGAGGCCTCGATGCTCACGCTCACGACGTCGCGCCGCGCGGCCACCAGCGCATCGACGATCTCCTCGGAACGTTCCGGAGCGAAGCGCCAGTCGGTCGAGAAGGAGACCACCAGGTAGGCGCAGCGCGAGACCGCGAGGGCCGCGACTAGGTCGTCGCCGTACTCGTGCGCCGGGTCGAAGTAGTCGAGGGCGCGGGTCATCAGGAGGTAGGTGTTGGCGTCGAACGACCTGGAGAACGAGCGGCCCTGGTAGTGCAGGTAGCTCTCCACCTGGAACTCGACGTCGTGACCGGACGCGATGTCGCCCGACCGGAGTTCCCGGCCGAACCTGTCCCCCATGCTGTCGTCGGACAGGTAGGTGACGTGACCGAGCATCCGGGCGAGCATGAGTCCCCGGTCCGGGTTCGTGGCGGCTTTCACGTACTCGCCGCCGCGATAGTCCGGGTCCGTCAGGATCGCCTGGCGGGCGATCTCGTTGAAGGCGATGTTCTGCGCGGAGAGCTTTGGCGCGCAGGCGATCAGGAGCGCGTGGCGGATGCGGTCCGGAAGGTCGATGGCCCACTGCATGGCCTGCATGCCGCCGAGGCTGCCGCCGATGACCGCGGCGAAGGCGTCGATGCCGAGCGCGTCCGCCAGCATCGCCTGGCTGCGCACCCAGTCCTTGACGGTGACGTTGGGGAACTTCGGACCGTACGTTTCCCCGGTCGCGGGGTCGTTGGAACGCGGGCCGGTGCTGCCGTGGCAGCCGCCGAGGTTGTTCAGGCTCACGACGAAGAAACGGTCGGTGTCGATCGGCTTGCCCGGCCCGATGCAGACGTCCCACCAGCCGGGTCGCCGGTCCGTCTCGGCGTGGTAGCCGGCCGCATGGTGGCTGCCCGACAGGGCGTGGCAGATCAGCACCGCGTTGGACCGGTTCGCGTTCAGTTCGCCGTAGGTCTCGTAGACGAGCTCGAAGCCCGGCAGCCGGACCCCGCACTGGAGGTCGAGCGCGCCGAAGCTCCGCGTCTGCGGCGCCACGAGGCCTACGGAGTCGGGCGGGAGGCTCACGGGCGTCAGAACAGGAGTCGGAACAGGCCCGGCAGGAAGAACCGTTGCAGGAGCGCCAGCGCGAGGAAGACGACGAGCGGGGAGAGGTCGAGGCCGCCCAGCGCCGGTAGCACGCGCCGGGCGGGAGCGAGCACCGGCTCGCAGAGCTGCTGCAGCAGCGAAACGACCGGGTTGTACGTTGCCGGGGCCACGAACGACACGATGATCGTGAGGAAGATCGCGATCCAGTAGAAGCTCAGGAAGAGATCGAGCGTGCGGTAGACGCCGCCGACGATCGCGCCGACCTCGAGGCCGAGGGACCGGATGAGCTCGACGACGGTCGGGTTGCTGTAGCTGCCCGTCATGATGACCGCCACGATGATGGTGACGATGCTGACGATCCAGGTCGCGACGAACGCCGCGAGGTCGAGGTTGCGGTACGAGGGGAGGACGAAACGCAGGGGTTTCAGGAACGGGTCGGTGTAACGGACGATCCCCTGGCAGATGGGGTTGTAGAAGTCCGCGCGCGTGGCCTGCAGGATGAAGCGGATCAGGAACAGGACCGCGACCGCGCTCAGGATGAACTGGATGACGAAGGCGACCGGTCCGCCCATGGCTACTCCCCGAACTCCTTCCCCAGTTCCCGGGACCGGCGCCAGGCGCCTTCGATCGCCTGTCGAACCGCCGCGTCCACCCGGTTCGACGCAAGTATAGAAAGGGCGCGTTCGGTCGTGCCACCGGGAGAGGTGACACGCGCGCGCAGGGTCGCAGGGTCCGCGTCGCCCGCGGCCGCCATCCTGGCCGCGCCGACCGCCGTCGCGACCGCGAGGCGCCGGGCCGTCTCCGCGTCGACGCCGAGGGCCGCGCCGGCGTCGACCATGGCTTCGAGCAGGTAGAAGAAATAGGCGGGACCGCTGCCGGACAGCGCGGTCACGGCATCGAGGCTCGCCTCCTCGTCGAACCAGACCACTTCGCCGGCGGCGGACAGGATGCGCTCGGCGAGGGTCCGGTGCGGGGCGCTGACGTGTTCGTTGGGTACCGCGCCCGTGATGCCGGCGCCGAGGAGCGCCGGGGTGTTCGGCATGCAGCGCACGACGGGCTGGCCGGCCGAGGTCCACCGGGCGATGGCGTGCATCGGCACGCCCGCGGCGATGGAGATGACGAGCTGCCCGGGATCGAGTTCGGTGGCGCCGACCGCCGCGGCGATCTGCTGTGGCTTCACGGCGAGCACCACGGCGTCGGCGCCGGCCGCGGCCGCGGCGTTGTCGGCGGTGGTCGCCGCGCCCTCGAACCGCGCGAGCTGCTCCGGGACGGGATCCGCCACGACGATGTCGAAGGACGCGCCCGCGCGCAGCCCGTTGAGCCCTTTCACCAAGGCGAAAGCCATGTTGCCGCCGCCGACGAAGGCGATCCGCGTCACCCGGGACTCCTGGGGCCGAAGATCGCGGTGCCGATGCGCACGCACGTCGCGCCCTCGTCGATGGCGACCTCGAAATCCGCCGTCATGCCCATCGACAGCGTGTCCCAGTGGTCGCCGCCGGCGGGGCGATGGGCTTCGAAGAGTTCGCGCATCCGCGAGAAGCTGTTTCGCATCTCCTCCGGATCGTCGTTGGGAGCCGGAATCGCCATCAGCCCGCGCAGGCGCAGCCGGTCGAGCCCGCGCACGGCCCCGACCAGCGCCGTGATCTCCCCGGGGTCCACACCGGCCTTGCTCGGCTCGGTGTCGACGTTCACCTGGATGCAGACATCCAGCGGCGGCAGGCCGGCGCGGTGCCGATGCAGACGCTCGGCGATGCGCGGGCGCTCGAGCGTGTGGACCCACTGGAAATAGCGGGCGATGTCGCGCGTCTTGTTGGACTGGACCGCGCCGACGAAGTGCCACACCAGGTCGAGGTCCTCGAGGGCGCGCACCTTGGGCAGGGCGTCCTGCAGGAAGTTCTCCCCGAAGTCGGTGACGCCGGCGCGGGCGGCCGCGCGCACTTCCGCGCTCGAGCGGGTCTTGGAGACCGCCACGAGCCGGACGTCCCGCGCCGGCCGGCCGGCCCGGAGCGCTGCTTCCCGCACGGCCGCGGCCACGCCGACGGCGGGATGCCCGGAGCGGGCGGCGAGCGCCGGGCCAGCCACGGCCTACCCGACTCGCAGCAGGGCTTCGAGTTGCGCCCCGGCCTCGGCCGCGGAGCCGCCCGGCATCCACACCATCTGCAGTTCCGCGCCGGACGCGGCACGCTCCGCGAGTTGCTCGCCGACCGACTCGAGCGGCCCGATCACCTCGATCTCGCGGACCATGTCGTCGGAAATGGCCTGCATTGCGCCGTCCCGGTCCCGGTCGCCCCATGCGGCGCGCGAACCCGCGACCTCCGCCTCGAAGCCGTTGTCGGCGAGCATGTTCCAGTAGAAGTCGCCCATGCGGTTGATGTAGTGGAAGAGGGGCTGGCGCGCCGCCTGCCACATCGCCTCGTCGTTCGTCCCGTCGGTGACATAGACGTTGGTGAACGGGGCGATGGTCACCGAGTCGGCCGGCCGTCCGGCGGCTTCGGAAGCCCGGGACAGGGACTGCCGCAGCGCATGAAAGCGGTTCTTCGGCCAGTGGATGGGAAAGATGCCATCGGCGATCTCGCCGGTCTGCTGGATGGACTTCGGCGTGATCGCCGCGATGTAGATGGGCACGTGGTCCCGCGGGCGCTCGTAGTCGAGCCGGAAGCCACGGCCCATCCGGAAGAGCTCGCCCTCGTACTCCAGCCGGTCGCCCCGCATGAGGAGGTTGATGATCTCGGCGTACTCGCGCAGGCGCCGCAGCGGCTTCTCAAAGGGCACGCCGTGGAAGTGCTCGATGACGCGGTGCCCCGAGGAGCCCAGCCCGCACACCATGCGGCCGCCGGAGACGATCTCGAGCATCGCGAACTCCTGGGCGATGGCCGCGGGCGAACGGGAATAGATGTTCAGGATGCCCGTCCCCACGCTCATGCGCTCGGTATGCTCCGCGAGGAGCGTCATCCACGGTACGGTGGACGGGCCCCACGCCTCGCCGCTGCCGACCATCTCGTAGCCCAGTGACTCCGCGACGCGCACCTTCTCCAGGGATTCGCGCCACGCGTTCCCCCCGCCCGCCAGAACGCCCAGTCTCATGCTTGCCTCGTGTGTTGTCCCACGCTTTTGAAAGCGTGCATGAATTCGGGGCGGGACGCCACAGGGCGTCCCTTGCGGGTGTTGTGCGATGCGGCGCACGTGGATGCGGGCCTCCGGATGGCTGGCGGCATGGCGGGTGGCCGACAGGCGTGCGGGGCAGGCCTCGCTACGATGGGCGCCGTCGGTAGGGCGGTAGCGGATGGACATCGAGGAACTGTTGACGCTGGCGGCCGCGCGGGGCGCGTCGGACCTCCACCTGTCGGCCGGGATGCCGCCGTTGCTACGCGTCGACGGAGACATTCGGCCGCTGGACCGTCCGCCGCTCGCGGCCACGGACGTCCGCGCCATGGTGCGCGCGGTCATGGGGGAGGAGCGGCGCCGGGCGTTCGCAGGTTCGGCGGAGGTGGACTTCGCGTGCACTCTTCCGGACGGCGCCCGTTTCCGGGTGAACGCCTACCGGCAGCATCGCGGTCCGGCGGCCGCCTTCCGGGCGATCCCCTTCCACGTGCCGGGCATGGATGAACTCGACATGGGCCCCGTGTACCGCGACATGGCAATGGCCCCCCGGGGACTCGTGCTGGTGACCGGGCCGACGGGTTCGGGGAAGAGCACGACCCTGGCCGCCATGATCGATTTCATCAACGAGACCCGCGCCGGGCACGTGCTCACGATCGAGGACCCGATCGAGTTCGTGCACGGCAACAAGCGCTGCCTGGTGCACCAGCGCGAGGTCGGCCGGGACACCGCGGGGTTCGAAACGGCCCTGCGGGCGGCGTTGCGCGAAGACCCGGACGTCATCCTCGTCGGCGAGATGCGCGACCGCGAGACGATCGCCCTGGCCCTGACGGCCGCCGAGACGGGTCACCTCGTCCTCGCGACGCTCCACACCGGGTCGGCGGCCAAGACGATCGACCGGATCGTCGACGTCTTCCCGGCGGGCGAGAAGGCGGCCGTCCGAACGGCGCTCTCGGAGTCCCTGCACGCCGTGGTGTCGCAGACCCTGGTCCCCCGCATCGGGGGCGGTCGCGTCGCGGCGCGGGAGGTGCTCGTCGCGACGCCGGCGATCCGCAACCTCATCCGGGAGGACAAGGCCGCGCAGATCTACTCCGCGATCCAGACGGGTGCGGCGGTGGGCATGCAGACCCTCGACCAGAGGCTCCTCGAACTGGTGCGCTCCGGGGTGGTGACGCGCGAAGCGGCCCGCGCGAAGGCGCACGTACCCGACACTCTTGGCCCGTCCTCGTCCGGGACAGGGAGCGCGGAACGATAGACGTGGTGGAACGAGACGACGAGCGGGCGGCTGTCGAGTTGAAGAGACTCGCCGCGGAGACGGAGAAGCTGAGGGTCGAAGCCGAGAAACTCGACGCAGAGGCCCGCCGGTTACGCTACAGCACGGTAATGGATGCCGCGAAGGTGGGACTGGCGATGTTCGCGGCCGGCGTCGCGGCGCTACAATTCGTGCAGCGTGCGGGCTGGCTGTAGGAGGAGGAAATGCTGCAACGCCACGAGATCACGCCCGCGGGGCGCAGGGCCGATCGAGACTGGTGGTTCGCCACCAAGCTGGCGGTCGTGATCGTGGTCGCCCTGGTGGCGGCCTACGTGGTCCACGTGACGCTCCTTGGGCAGCCGTAACGCGGTCGACCGGAGGGGCCGTTACAGCGTCCCGAGCCAGGTCTCGGCGATCACCTGCGCGGCAGTCGCGTGACCGCCGCCGCGACCGACCGCCTCGAAGGTGGAGAGCCGCTCGTCCGCGAAGATCACGGCCGTTCCGTACCGCTCCTCGAGACGGTCTCCGAAGCGCCGCGCGGCGCGGGACATCTCGCTCTCCGTGTCGTCCATGTTGAGTGGCAGCCCGACGACGAAACCCTCCGGGCGCCACTCGCGCACCAGGGCATCGAGGGCGTCCCAGGCGGGAACCCCGTTGCGGGCGCGAACCGTGCCCAGCGGGGACGCGGTGCCGGCGCGGGGTTCGGTCACCGCGACGCCGATGGTCTTCTCGCCGAAGTCGAACGCGAGGTGCGCCACGACCGCCGGCGTCAGGCGTTGCCGCTGTGGCCCGACATCAGCGAGAAGTCGATGCCGAGCAGGCGGGCGGCGGAGTTGACGCGGTCTTCGAACGGGATGTCGAAGATGACGGTCTTGGAACTCGGGCACGTCAGCCAGGTGTTGGCGTCCATCTCGCGCTCGAGCTGTCCCTCCCCCCACCCGGCGTAGCCGAGGGCGATCAGGTATTGGCGCGGACCCTCGCCGCGCCCGATCGCCTCCAGCATCTCCATCTCGGTGGTGAGGGCGAGGGCGTTGCCCACCCGCACCGTGTGGTCGCACTCGACGTCGTTGGTGTGGAGGATGAAGGCGCAGTCGCCGCGCACCGGACCGCCTTCGATCAGGTGCGTCGACGGGTCGATGGAACAGGGCAGTTCCAGTTGCCCCAGCAGCTCGCCCACCGTCATGGACAGCGGGCGGTTCACCACCAGACCGAGGGCGCCTTCGCGGTTGTGGCGGCAGACGTAGGTGATCGTGTCGCTGAAATAGTCCCCGAAGCTGCGCATGCTCGGCATCGCGAGGAGAAAGCGGTTCTTGAGGGACTTGTACTCCACCGCGCGATGATACGAACCGGTGATGGGGCGCCACAAGGGCGAAGGCCTCGCCTGAAGTCGAGACGGGACGCCACGAGGGCGTCCCCTACATCGTCCGCAAGCCGTCGCGGTTCTTCCTGAACTGCCAGGTGCGGACGATCTCGAGCACGTCGGTGTTGCGGCGCATTTCGGGCGGGAAGGGCGCGAAGGGGGCGGCCAGGCGTACGATCCGCAGGGCCGCGTCGTCCAGGACGCGGTGACCGGAGGACTCGAGCACGCGCACGTCGCGGAGGGTACCGTCCGGGACGATGGCGACGAGGAGGCGCAGGCTGCCGTAGAGACTCCGGGCCCGTGCCGCGTCGGGATAGTTGAGGTTGCCGACGCGTTCGACCTTGCGGCGCCACGCTTCGAAGTAGTACGAGAGTTCGGGGCTCGCCGGCGACACACCGGTCACGCGGCGGACGCGGCTCGACGCTCCGGACCGGTCTTCCCCGGCGCGCGCGACCTCCCGTACGGTGGTCGCGTAGTCCCGCATGCGCCACTTGGCGGGCTCGGGTGGTGCCGTCGCTACGCTCTCGACGGGAGGTACTTCGGGGTTGGGCGTCGCCGGCGCGCGCGCCGTTACCGGGGCGGGTTCCGCGGGTAGCTCCGCCGCCGGCCTCGGTGTGCCGGGCAGGGGCGCGGCATCGCCCGTGGCGGACGGGGGTACGGACTCGGGCGGCGGCGGCGCTAGCAGGATGGCGATGCTCCCCGTGTCCCGTTCCGCGGGAACCGCGAAGGGCGACGGGAGGCCCAGGATCAGCCCGGCGTGCGCGACGGCGGCCAGGAACAGCGCGAAGAGCATCCGGTCCCGGCCCAGGAGCTTGCGCCGCAGGAGTTTCGCGACAGCGAAACTCCCACCCGTCCCCCCGGACGGCCCGCGACCGTCAGGTCGCGCGGACGCCGGGACGCTCATCGCAGCGCGAAGCGCTCCGCCAGGCGGTCCATCAGCACCCCGCCGATGTCGAGGGAGAACTGCGCGTCGAGTTCGCGGATGCAGGTCGGGCAGGTGACGTTGATCTCGGTGAGGTAGTCGCCGATCACGTCGATTCCGGCGAACAGGATGCCCCGGCGTTTCAGCTCGGGACCCACCTGGCCGGCGATGTAGCGGTCCCGGTCGGTAAGGGGGCGCCCGACGCCGGCGCCGCCGGCGGCGAGATTGCCGCGGGACTCGCCCTGCTGCGGGATGCGCGCCAGGGCGTACTCCACGGGCTCGCCGTCGATCACCAGGATGCGCTTGTCGCCCTCGACGATCTCGGGAAGGTAGCGCTGCGCCATGATCTGGTGGCGGCCGAGATTCGTCAGGTTCTCGATGATGACGCGCAGGTTCGGGTCGTCCGGTCGCGCGCGGAAGATGTTCGTGCCGCCCATGCCGTCGAGGGGCTTGAAGACCACGTCCCCGTGTTCGGCGTGGAAGTCGAGCAGCCGCTCGGCGCGCCTGGCGATCACGAGGGGCGGCGTGCAGTCCGGAAACCAGGTGGCGAAGAACTTCTCGTTGCAGTCGCGCAGGCTCCGTGGGTCGTTCACCACCGGGGTGCCGCGCGCGTTCACGTGTTCGAGGAAGTACGTCGCGTAGATGTACTCCATGTCGAAGGGCGGGTCCTTGCGCATCATCACGAGGTCCACCGTGGAGAAATCGACCTCCTCCGGCGCACCGAGTCCGTACCACTGCGCCGGCGCCCGCTCCGGATCCAGGGTTTCGAGGAACCCGGCATCCAGGGTCAGCTCCCGCAGGACCGCGCGGGGCGTGTCGTTCCTCCAGGCGAAGTCCGCCTGCTCGAAACAGCTCACGCGCCAGCCGCGCCGGAGGGCGGCGCGCACCATGGCCAGGGTGCTGTCCTTCTTGAGGTTCAGCGTGGCGACGGGGTCGATCAGGAAGGCGACGTGGACCATCTTCGTGCCGGCGTCAGCTCGCCGCGGGCTTGGCGAGTCCGAGGTTCCCGGCGATGGCCAGGGTCGGCGGAGCCTTGTTCAGCGTGTAGAAATGCAGGCCGGGCGCCCCGTTGTCGAGCAGGCGCTCGCAGAGGCGCGTCACGACGTCCGTCCCGAAGGCGCGGAGCGACGCTTCGTCGTCCCGGTAGGCCTCGAGCCGCAGCCGGATCCAGCGCGGGATGTCGGCGCCGCAGGCGTCGGAGAAGCGTACGAGACCTTCGTAGTTCGTGATCGGCATGATCCCGGGGACGATCCGGGCGTCGATGCCCCGGGCCCGGCAGCGGTCGACGAAGTAGAAGTAGCTCTCCGGGTGGTAGAAGTACTGCGTGATGCAACCGTCGGCGCCGGCGTCGACCTTCTCCTTGAGGTAGTCGAGATCGGACTCGGGAGACGGGGCGTCGGGATGGACCTCGGGATAGGCCGCCACTTCGATCCGGAAGCGGTCGGCCTCGGCCTCGCGGACGAGTCGCACGAGGTCCACGGCGTGGTGCATCTGGCTGCGCGGTCCCACGCCGGAGGGGATGTCGCCGCGCAGCGCGACGATGCGGTCGACGCCGAGCTCGCGGTAGCGGGCGAGGACCTTGCGTACCGCGGCGGCCGGGTCCGCGCCCCAGGACAGATGCGGCACCGCGTTGATGCCCCCTTCCCGAAGCGCCCGCACGGCTTCGAACGTCCCGGTCCGGGTCGAGCCCCCGGCGCCGTAGGTGACCGAGCAGAACTCGGCGGCGTCACCGCCCGCCTGGCGCAGCCGCCGGGCGGTGCGCAAGAGGTTGGCGCGGCCCCGGTCCGTCTTCGGCGGGAAGAACTCGAAGCTGAGACGGCGTGGCGCCGTCCGCGCTACAGCGCCCCGGCCAGGGCTTCCGCCTTGTCGGTCCGTTCCCATGTGAACTCGTCCCCGGTTCGCCCGAAGTGCCCGTAGGCCGCCGTTCCGCGGTAGATCGGCCGCTTCAGGTCGAGCATCTCGATGAGCCCCCGGGGCCGCAGGTCGAAGTGCTCGCGTACGAGTCGAACGATGCGCTCGTCGTCGATCCTGCCGGTGCCGAAGGTGTCGATGGCGATGGAGGTCGGCTCGGCGATGCCGATGGCGTAGCTGACCTGCAGCTCGCAACGGTCCGCGAGGCCCGCCGCCACGATGTTCTTGGCAACGTAGCGGCTGGCGTAGGCCGCCGAACGGTCCACCTTGGAAGGGTCCTTGCCGGAGAAGGCGCCGCCGCCGTGACGCGCCATGCCGCCGTAGGTGTCGACGATGATCTTGCGTCCGGTGACGCCGCAGTCGCCCAGCGGTCCGCCGATGACGAAACTGCCCGTGGGATTGATGTGGACCCGGGTCTCCCGCGTGAGCCAGTTGCCCGGCAGGACGGGCTTGACGATCTCTTCCATCACCGCTTCCTCGAGGTCGCTTCGCGCGACGTCGGCGGCATGCTGGGTGGAGAGGACGACCGTGTTCACCCCCACGGGCTGGCCGTCGTCGTACTGGAACGTGAGCTGGCTCTTTGCGTCGGGGCCGAGGAAGGAGAGGGAGTTGCGGCGGGCTTTCGCCTGCTGCTCCATGAGGCGGTGGGCGTAGGTGATCGGCGCCGGCATGAGCACGTCGGTCTCGTTGGTGGCGTAGCCGAACATCAGGCCCTGGTCGCCCGCCCCCTGTTCGCGGTCCTCCGTCGCGTCCACGCCCATCGCGATGTCCGTGGACTGGAGCCCTAAGGCGTTGACGACCGCGCAGCTCTTCGGGTCGAACCCGAGGGCGATGTCGTCGTAGCCGATCTCCTCGATCACGCGGCGCGTCAGGCGGTCGATGTCTACCTGTGCCCCCGAGCGGATCTCGCCGCCGAGCACCACCAGGCCGTCCTTGATCAGGGTCTCGCAGGCGACGCGCGACTCCGCGTCCTGCTCCAGCATCGCGTCGAGCACGGCGTCCGAAATCTGGTCCGCCATCTTGTCGGGATGGCCCTCGGACACGGACTCGGAAGTGAAGACGCTGAAGTCGGACATCGACCCGCCCAGGCAGTGGGGCGCGCATTGTAGCGCACCGACCGGGCGGCCACCGGGGGTGCCTCGGGGCGCCATCGGCGCGTCATCGGGGCGTCGAAACGCCGGGTCCGCGCGCCGAAAAATGAGATACTACGAGTGCCTGCGGAACACTCGAGAGACCCCCATGCCCTCCTCCCGAACGGATCGGGCGAACGCCGT
This sequence comes from Pseudomonadales bacterium, assembly GCA_022827245.1. GTDB lineage: Bacteria > Pseudomonadota > Gammaproteobacteria > Pseudomonadales > Azotimanducaceae > VXNE01. Next base: position 23,294 of record JAJDTI010000010.1, read on the forward strand.
GCGTGCGCTGGCCATGGACGCGGTGGAGAAGGCGAAGAGCGGCCATGCCGGCGCGCCGATGGGCCTCGCGGACTTAGCCGAGGTGCTGTGGCGCGAGGTGTTGCGGCACAATCCGTCCAATCCCGACTGGTGGAACCGGGACCGGCTCGTCATGTCGAACGGTCACGGCTCGATGCTGCTCTACGCCGTGCTGCACCTGACGGGCTACGACGTCAGCCTGGACGACCTCCGCGCCTTTCGGCAGTTGCACTCGAAGACGGCGGGACACCCGGAGTACGGCATCTGTCCGGGCATCGAGACGACGACCGGCCCGCTGGGGCAGGGCCTCGCGAACGGAGTGGGCATGGCGCTGGCGGAGTCGCTGCTGGCGCGGGAGTTCAATCGTGACGGCCTCCCCGTGGTGGACCACCGCACGTGGGTGCTCGCTGGCGACGGCTGCATGATGGAGGGGGTGACGCACGAAGCGGCGTCCCTCGCCGGCACCCTGGGACTCGGCAAGCTCGCCTGCCTTTACGACGACAACGGCATTTCCATCGACGGCGAGACGCGGCACTGGCACACCGAAGACGTCGCGGCCCGCTTCGAAGCCTACGGGTGGCACGTCCTGCGGGACGTGGACGGCCACGACGCGGACAGCGTGCGGGAGGCGCTGGCGGCTGCGGTCGAAGAGGACGGCCGGCCCACGCTGATCTGCTGCCGGACGGTCATCGGCTTCGGCGCGCCGGCGAAGCAGGGGACCGCCGCGGCCCATGGGGCGGCGTTGGGCGCGGGTGAGGTCGCCGCGACCCGGCGGCGCCTCAACTGGGGCTTCCCCCCGTTCGAGATTCCCCGCGAGGTATACCGGGACTGGGACATGCGCCCCGAGGGCGCGGTCCTGGAAGGGGAGTGGGCGGACCTGCTCGAACGCTACCGGGAGGCGTTCCCCGAACTCGCGGAGGAGTTCGAGCGGCGCATGCGCGGGACGCTGCCGGCGGGCTGGCGCCAGCGGCTGCTGGCGTACGCCGCGCAAGCTCAGTCCGCCGGAACGCCCATCGAGACCCGCAAGGCGTCGCAGGCCTGCCTCGACGTGCTCGGCCCGTCCATCCCGGAACTGCTCGGCGGCTCCGCCGACCTCACCGGGTCCAACGGCACGCAGTGGTCGGGAGCCGGTTGGCTGCACGAGGGCGGGCGCTACCTCAACTTCGGGGTGCGTGAATTCGGCATGACGGCGATCGCCAACGGCATCGCGCTGCACGGGGGGCTGATCCCGTACTCGGGCACCTTCCTCGTGTTCATGGAGTACGCGCGCAACGCCGTGCGGCTCGCGGCGCTCATGGGCATCCGCAACGTCCTGGTCTACACCCACGACAGCGTCGGGCTCGGCGAGGATGGGCCGACGCACCAGCCCGTCGAGCAACTCACGAACCTGCGTACCACTCCGAACCTCTCCCTGTGGCGGCCGTGTGACGCGGTGGAGACCGCCTACGCGTGGGCGGCGGCGCTGGCGCGGACCGACGGGCCGACGGCCCTGGCGCTCACGCGGCAGAAGACGGCCTGCCAGCCCCGGGAGGCGGCGGCGCCGATCGAGCGAGGGGGCTACGTCCTGCGGCGGGAGACCGGGAACCTCGATGTCGTGGTCATCGCGACCGGGTCCGAGGTGGAACTGGCGGTCGAGGCGGCCGCCCTGCTCGGCGACGCGGGGCGCGGCGTGCGCGTCGTGTCGATGCCGAGCGTGGACGTTTTCCTGGCCCAGGACGCGGACTACCGCGAATCCGTGCTGCCCGCGGCCTGCCGCCGCCGGGTGGCCGTGGAGGCGGGTCATCCGGACTACTGGTACCGCTTCGTGGGGCTGGACGGAGCGGTCGTCGGGGTCGAGACCTTCGGCGTCTCCGCGCCGGGCGGCGTCGCGATGGAAGCCATGGGTATCCACGCCGAAGCGGTGGCCGAGGCCATCCGGGAGGTCGCGGCGCGGTGCCCATGATCCTGATGGGCGACGTGCCCCTGGCCGGCAAGCGCGTGCTCATCCGGGAAGACCTGAACGTCCCGATCGCCGACGGCCGGGTCGCCAATGCCGCGCGCATCGAAGCGGCGGTCCCAACGATCGTGGAATGCGCGGAGCAGGGCGCGTCCGTGATGGTCATGTCGCATCTCGGGCGCCCCACCGAGGGCCTGGTCGATCCGGCCTTCTCCCTCGCCCCGGTGGCGGACGCGCTCGGCGAGCGGCTCGGTCGCCCCGTACGCCTGGTTCCGGAGGGGCGGTACGACGCCGAGATCGCCCCCGGCGAGGTCGTCGTGGTCGAGAACGTCCGGTTCGAGCCCGGAGAGAAGGCGAACGCCGACGCCTTGGCGAAGCGCATGGCCGCGTCCTGCGATGTCTACGTCATGGACGCCTTCGCGACCGCCCACCGCGCGCAGGCCTCGACGCACGGTGTCGCGAAGTACGCCCCGGTCGCCTGCGCCGGACCGCTGCTCGCCGGAGAGATCGAAGCCCTGCGCCGGGCGCTCGAGTCCCCGGCGCGACCGCTCGTCGCCATCGTAGGCGGGGCCAAGGTCTCGACCAAGCTCGCCGTGCTCGAGTCCCTCGCCGACGCGGCGGACCACATGCTGGTCGGCGGCGGCATCGCGAACACGTTCCTGCTCGCGGCCGGGCGGTCGGTGGGCGCGTCGCTGGTGGAGGAAGACCAGGTCGACATCGCGGCACGCATCGCCGACAAGGTCGATGTCCCGGTGCCCGTGGACGTGATGACGGCTGCGGAGATCGGGCCGGACGCGGCAGCGGTGCTGCGGGGGGCCGACGAGGTGCGACCCGCGGAAAGGATTCTCGACGTCGGCCCGGTGACGGCACGGTCTTTCGGGCAGGTGCTTGCGGAGGCCGGCACCATCCTCTGGAACGGACCGCTCGGCGTGTTCGAGTACGACCAGTTCGGCGAGGGCACACGCGTCGTCGCCGAAGCGGTCGCCGGGAGCGATGCCTTTTCTCTCGCCGGCGGCGGCGACACCATCGCGGCGATCGACAAGTACGGGGTCCGTGACGGGATCTCCTACATCTCGACCGGCGGCGGCGCCTTTCTGGAGCTGGTTGAAGGACGGACGCTACCCGCCGTCGAAATCCTCGAAGCGCGCGCGCGGTAAGCGGCGGCGTCCGCGCGGGCTGGCGGCGTCCGCCCGTGCAAGTCGAAGCCCATCGCCCGGCTGCCCGGAGGAAATCGCCCGCGCTGCCCGGACTCCGGTCGCGCTGCGGTCGGCTCCACTGCGTTCTCGGGCGGCACCGTCGCGCCCGACGACAGGGCGACCGTGCTGTCGGGACGATTTCCTACAAGCGGAAGGGGGGCTTGGCTCTTTGTTGGCGGCCCGGGAGGGCGCAAAGTGGCTGATGCGCTTTTGTGGAGAAGCACCATGTTCCGACGGATTGCCGCGCTGGCGCTCGGCCTGTTGTTGTGCGCCCCCGTACTCGCCGCGCAGGCCCCCGCCCTCTCGCTTGCCGGGGTCTATCGCGGTGGTTTGGATCTCGAGCACTATTGGGTTAGCGAGAAGCTCGACGGCGTCCGCGCCCGGTGGGACGGCGCCGCGCTGTACTCGCGTCGCGGCAACCGCTTCAATGCGCCGGCCTGGTTCGTCGAAGGCTTCCCGAAGGATGCGCTGGACGGTGAGTTGTGGATGGGCCGCGGAACGTTCGAGGCGGTGTCCGGGGCCGTCCGTCGGCAAACGCCGGACGATACCGCCTGGCGACGCATCCGGTTCATGGTCTTTGACCTGCCGGGATCATCGGCGCCGTTCGACGAACGCCTGCGCCGGCTGCGGCGGCTACTCGCCGACGCGCCGCCGGCGCGGATCCGTCTGATCGAGCAGTTTCGCGTCTCCGGCGAGACTGAGCTCATGGCCACGTTGCAACGTGTCGTCGTCGCCGGCGGGGAGGGCCTGATGCTCCGCGACGGGCGCTCGCCCTACCGGTCCGGCCGTGGCGACGACCTCCTGAAGCTCAAGACCTACGAGGATGCGGAGGCGGTCGTCGTGGCCCACCTCCCGGGCAACGGCAAGTACACCGGCATGATGGGTTCGCTCGTCGTCGAGACGCCGGACGGGCGCCGCTTCAGGCTCGGCACCGGCTTCACCGATGCGCAGCGACGGAAACCGCCGCCCGTCGGTGCGACGGTAACGTACAAGTACACCGGTACCACTGACCGCGGGATCCCGCGTTTTGCGAGTTTCGTGCGCATTCGGCGAGAGTGAGCTGGTCCGGGCCGAGTGTTCGACAAGTCGGGCGATGTCGTTCACGATAGCGACCATGGCTTCCGGGCATCCGTGGCGGACGAAGGGGTACGACCCGGTTTCCGGCGGAACGACACGGCCGGGGACGGCTCTTGCGTGGTAGCGGCTCCTACGATCCCGCTTCGGGGTTCTCCCCGGAATACCGGCGCTTTTACGATCTCGATCTCGGGCAGCGATTCTTCGCGGTGGACGCTGGCGGGGAACGGCTGGCCGCACAACTCTTCGAACCGCAGGGCGCAATGCGTGGGGCGGCCGTGGTCGTGCACGGCTACTACGACCACGTCGGGCTTTACGGTCACCTGATTCGCTACCTGCTGGCGCGGGGGCTCAGGGTCCTCGCGTACGATCACCAGGGGCATGGGCTGTCGACCGGGGAGCGCGTGACCGTCGACTCCTTCGACCGCTATGTCGACGGGTTGGAAGCCGTCCTGGCCGTCGTATCCGCGGAACTCCCGGCGCCCCGCCACGTACTCGGCCAGAGCATGGGCGGCGCCGTTGTCATGGAGTATTTCATGCGGCCCGGGCGCGTGGCGTTCGACGAGGCGGTCCTCTTCGCGCCGCTGGTGCGGCCGAAGGCGTGGCGGCTGGCGCGGCTGGCGTACCTGGCGGCACGGCTTTTCGTGACACGGGTCGCGCGCGGCGCCCCGCAGAACACGGAGGACCGGGATTTCGTTGCGTTCCTGAAACGCGATCCGCTGCAGACCTGGGTCCTGCCCGTGCAGTGGGTCGGCGCCATGGCCGCCTGGATGAAACGCTTCGAGGCCTATCCGAGGAACGGCCGCCGGGTGCTCGTGGTGCAGGGCGGAACCGACGGGACAGTGGACGGGCCCCACAACGTCGCCGTGCTGCGGCGGCTGTTCGATGTCGAACTCCTGGAGGTCCCCGAGGCGCGGCACCATCTCGTCAACGAGACCGCCGCCGTGCGGGAGCGGATGTGGCGGTTCCTCGATCCGTACCTGGCCGCCGACGCGCTTGCCGCTGGCGGGACAAGTCCGACAAACTCCCCCGCATGAGGCAGGCCCTCGAAGACATCTTCCCCGCGGAGCGCGTGCGGACCTCGCCCGAAGACCTCGGCGTGTGGGGCGTGGACTGGACCCGCAGCTTCCCGGTCGCGCCGGGCGCGGTGGTGTTTCCGGAGACGGTCGAGGAGATCGTCGCGGTCACGCGGCTCGCCAACGAGGCCGGCTTCGCACTCGTGCCCTCGGGGGGACGGACCGGACTCTCCGGCGGCGCGGTGGCGTCGAACGGGGAGGTGGTCGTCTCCTTCGACCGCATGAACCGCGTGCTCGACTTCAACCCGGTCGACCGCGTCGTCCGCTGCGAGGCCGGGGTTGTCACGGCGAGGCTGCAGGAGTACGCGGCCGAGCGGGGTCTCTTCTACCCGGTGGACTTCGCGTCGAGCGGGTCGAGCCAGGTCGGCGGCAACATCGCGACGAACGCCGGCGGCATCAAGGTCATCCGCTACGGTCTCACCCGCGACTGGATCGCGGGGCTCAAGGTGGTGACCGGCGCCGGCGAAGTGCTCGACTGCAACAACGGCCTCGTCAAGAACGCCACGGGATACGACCTGCGGCACCTCTTCATCGGCGCGGAAGGCACGCTCGGGTTCGTCGTCGAGGCGGACATCCGGCTGCTCGAGGCGCCGCCGCCGCAACGGGTGATGGTCCTCGGCGTCGAGCGCATCTCGGACATGCTGGACGTCCTCCGGAGCTTCCAGGCCGCGGTCACGCTCTCCGCATTCGAGTTCTTCTCCGAGTCGGCGCTGCAGCACGTACTCGCGCACCGGGACGTGCCGCGGCCGTTCGCATCCCGCGCCCCCTACTACGCCCTGCTCGAGTTCGACGCGGCTGGCGAGGAAGCGGCGCTCGAGACGTTCGAGGCCACCGTGGCGGCGGGCTGGGTCGGCGACGGCGTCGTCAGCCGGTCGGACGCGCAGGCGCAGGCGCTGTGGACGCTGCGCGAGGGCATCTCGGAGAGCATCGCTCCGCGCACCCCGTACAAGAACGACCTGTCGGTGCGGATCTCGGACGTCCCGGAGTTCCTCGACGAGATCGACCGGATGGTCGGCGAACACTACCCGGACCTCGAGGTCTGCTGGTACGGCCATATCGGCGACGGGAACCTGCACCTCAACATCCTGAAACCGGACGACCTCTCCATCGACGCTTTCTACGAGCGCTGCCACCGGATCAGCCCCGCGCTCTTCGAGGCGGTACGCGCGCGCCGGGGGAGCATCTCGGCGGAGCACGGCGTGGGGCTGCTGAAACGGGACTTCCTCCCGTTCTCGCGCTCCCCGGCGGAGATCGCCCTGATGCGGAGCGTAAAACGGGTCTTCGACCCGAACGGCGTGATGAACCCCGGCAAGCTGCTGGCCGACGCCTGATGCCGCCGGAGCGTTACCCGCGGGCGAAGCCGTACTCCTCCTCCGCGTCCGCGATCCAGTCGCGGACGTAGTCGGCGTAGCTGCGGCGGACCACAAGGTCGAACGACCCGTCCGGGTTCGCGGCAACCAGGGCGGATGCCTTGGCGAACACGGTCTGCACGCATCGTCCGGCGGGAAAGTTCCGCGGATGGAAGTCGTAGGGGCTCGACTTCTGCAGGACATATCCCCTCGCGGGTCCGGAGAGGTTCAGGAAACAGTGCGTCCCGCTCGTGTCCACGACCGAGAAGGACCCTGCGAGCGCTTCGCGGAGCCGCCGCTCCACGTCGGCCTCCCTTCCGGCGGGCAGGACGAGGAGCCACTCGTCCGGCCCCAGCCAGTAGACGGCGGCGTCTCCCGCGGGGCCCCAGGTGCAGGACTCGACCGGCAGTTCCACGCCCGTCACGGCTGCGACGGCGTTCCGGAAGCCCGCGTCCCGCGGGTTGCCGCGCAGGTTCAGGCACCCGCGGGCGGGTTCCCGGCGCAGCACGACGCCGGGTCGATCAGACATCCTGGGCCTTCCCGTCCGGGTCGTAGAAGACGGGATCCACGATCGTGACCGGGAGGTTCCTGCCGTCGGCGAGGGCGCAGTGGAGGATCTCTCCGAGACGCGTCCGGCCGCCGCGCACCAAGCCGAGCGCGATCGGGCGCGAGAGGCGCGCGCTGTGGTAGGCGGAGCTGACGAAGCCCTGGTTGGGTATCGGCGGAGCGCCGTCCGGCACCTCCACCAGCGGCGCCCCCTCGGGCAGCACCGCGTCGCCGCTCGCCAGCCCGACGAACTGCAGCCGGTCCTCGCGCAGGTGGTCGGGTAGCGACAGCGAGCGCTCCCCGAGGAACCCGAAGGGCTTGTTGCGCCGTACGGCCCAGTCCATGCCCATGTCCGCCGGCGTCATGGAGCCGTCGGTGTCCTGCCCCACGATGATGAAGCCCTTCTCCGCGCGAAGGACGTGCATGGCCTCGGTACCGTACGGGGTGATGTCGAACTCCGCGCCGGCTTCGATCAGCGCGTCCCAGACTTCCCGCCCCCGGTGGGCGGGCACGTTCACCTCGAACGACAGCTCGCCGCTGAAGCTGATCCGGAACACGCGCGCCGGGACGCCCGCCACGTGGCCCTCGCGGACGTCCATGAAGCGGAACGCGTCGCGGGACAGGTCGATGTCGTCGCAGACCCTGCCGAGCACCTCCCGCGACTTCGGCCCGACGAGGGCCGCGGTGGCCCAGTGATCGGTGACCGACGTGCAGTAGACGTCGAGGTCGGGCCATTCGGTCTGCCGCCAGAGTTCGAGCCAGTCGAAGACGGCCTCGGCGTTGCCGGTGGTCGTGTGCATCAGGTAACGGTGCCCGGCGATGCGGGCGGTGACGCCGTCGTCGAAGATCGTGCCGTCCTCGTGCAGCATCAGGCCGTAGCGGCAGCGCCCGACGCCGAGCCGGCGGAAGCCCGTCGTGTAGATGCGGTCCAGGAAGACATGGGCGTCGGCGCCCTGGATGTCGATCTTGCCGAGCGTCGACGCGTCGAGGATGGCGACGCCGTCCCGCGCCGCGAGGCATTCGCGGTTGACCGCGTCCTGCATGCCCTCGCCGGCCTTCGGGTAGTAGCGCGGCCGCTTCCACCTGCCGACGTCTTCCCACTCGGCGCCCTGTTCCTCGTGCCAGCCGTGCATCGGCGTGCGGCGCTCCGGGTCGAAGAAGCCGCCGACGTCGCGGCCGGCGACGGCGCCGAACGTCACCGGCGTGTACGAGGGGCGGAACATCGTGGTCCCGGTAGCGGCGATGTCCTGACCGAGCGCGCGCGCCAGGATCGCGACGCCGTTCACGTTGCCGAGCTTGCCCTGCTCGGTGCCGAAGCCGAGGGCCGTGTACCGCTTCACGTGCTCCACGGATTCGTACCCTTCGCGAGCGGCCAGTTCGATGTCCGCGGCCGTCACGTCGAGCTGCAGGTCGACGAACTGCTTGGGCGCCCGGCTCGGGGGGCGCTGGTGCGGTACGAGAAACAGGGCCCGCGACGGGGTCTCCGGGGGCTCGTCCGTTTCCGGAGGCTCCGCGGAAACCCGGCCCTCTCCATGACCGGTCCGCGAAGCCGCCATGGCGCCGGCGGCCGCACCGGTCTGCAGGCAGGCGGGCAACGAGCGCGCGCCGCCGGCGGATCCCGCCCAGGTGACCGCATCGCCCGCCGGCACGGGAAGAAACGCGATGGCCTCGTCGCTCCAGCGCGGCTTGACGCCCGTCTGGGCAGCGAGGTGCAGCGTCGGGGTCCACCCGCCGGAACAGGCGATGAGGTCGCAGCCGATGCGGCGCGGCGGGCCCGTCAGCCGATCGTCCTCGCCGTGCAGCGGCGCGACCACCGCCTCCCGTACCCGCTTCCGGCCTCGCGCTTCGATCACGGCATGGCCGTGGATGACCTCGATACCGGCCCGCGTGGCGGCCTGCATCGCGGCTCCCGACGGCTCCGGGCGCGCATCGACGATCGCGGCTACTTCACGGCCCGCGCCCACCCAGTCGATGGCCGTGCGGTACGCGGAGTCGTTCGTGGTGCAAAGGACCATCCTCTCGCCGGGGACGACGGCGTACCGGTGTAGATAGGTGAAGACGGAGGAAGCGAGCATGACCCCCGGAAGGTCGTTGTTGGCGAACACCAGCGGCCGTTCGATCGCGCCAGTGGCCAGTACGACCTGTCCGGCGCGGACGCGATGCAGGCGCTCGCGGGCGCCCGCTACGTCGGGGGCGCCCGCTACGTCGGGCGCGCCCGCCGCGTCGGGTCTCCGTTCCACGACCGTGACGAAGTTGTGGTCATAGAGGCCGCTGACCGTACTGCGCGCCAGGAGGACGGCGTCGGGATGCGACTCGAGTTCGGCGACCGTCCGCGCGACCCAGCTCGATGCGTGCTCCCCGTCGACGGGCCCGGTCTCCGCCAGCAGGCTGCCGCCGAACTCGGCCTGCTCGTCCGCGAGCACGACTCGGGCGCCGGCGCGGCACGCTTCGAGGGCGGCGGCGAGACCGGCGGGGCCCGCGCCGACCACCAGCACGTCGCAGTGGTGGTTGAGATGATCGTACGTGTCCGGGTCGGGGCCCTCCGGCACGCCCCCGAGACCGGCGGTCGCGCGCAGGAACCGCTCCCAGGTCCGGAACCCGCGCGCGTGCAGGAACATCTTGTAGTAGAAGCCGGCCGGCAGGTAGCGGGCGAGGGGTCCGACCGCGCCCTGCCACGGCGCGCGGCTGGTGCGGGCCTCGAGCCCGGCGAAGAGTTCGATCTCCGTCGCGCGCACGTTCGGGGTCATGGCGGCGCCGACTCCGAGGTCCACGATCGCGTTGGGTTCTTCGACGCCGTGGCCGACGATTCCGCGCGGCCGCCCGTACTTGAAACTGCGGGCGACGGTGGCGACGCCGTGGGCGAGGAGCGCGGAGGCCAGGGTGTCGCCGGAGAATCCCCGCATCTCGCGCCGGTTGAAGGAAAAGGCGATCGGCCGGTCCCGGTCGATCCGGCCCCCGCTCGGCAGGCGTCGCGGGGTCCCCATCTAGGCGCCGTTCCCGGTCGAGTCGTCGGAGGGCGCCTTCCCGATGGGATAGACGTCGAGGATCTCGTAACTCACGGTGTCCCGCAGGACGTTGAAATAGCGCCGGCATCCCGCGGCGTGTACCCACATCTCCCGATGCGGTCCGCGGGCGTTGGTGCGGAAGTGGAGGTACTCGCCCCACTCGCGGTCAGAGAGCGCCTCCGGATCCTCCGGGCGGCGGATATGTGCCTCGCCCGCGTAGGCGAACTCCTCCTCGCTGCGGGCCTCCTCGCAGTACGGGCAGCGGATGCGCAGCATCAGTGGGCCACGGCGGCCGCGCCGTGTTCGTCGACGAGCGCGCCGCTCGCGAAGCGGTCGAGCCCGAACGGGGCCGCGAGGGGATGGGGACGCTCGTTCGCGATCGTGTCCGCGAACACGTAGCCCGAGCCCGGGGTGGACTTGAACCCGCCGGTGCCCCAGCCGCAGTTGAAGTAGAGCCCGCGGACCGGGGACGGCCCGATGACGGGGCAGGCGTCGGGGCAGATGTCGACAATGCCGCCCCAGTGCCGGTTCATGCGGACCCGGCTGAACGCCGGGAAGAGTTCGCACACCGCGGCCACGGCGTGTTCGAGCACCGGAAAGGACCCGCGCTGCCCGTAGCCGTTGTACACGTCCGTTCCGGCGCCGATCACGAGGTCTCCTTTCGCGGACTGGCTGATGTAGCAGTGCACGGCGGCGGACATCACGACCGGGTCGAGACAGGGCTTCAGGGGCTCGGAGACCAGTGCCTGCAGCGGGCGCGATTCGATGGGGAGCCGGAGCCCGGCCATGCGGGCCAGGACACCGGAGTTCCCCGCGACGACACAGGCCACCCTGCGCGCCGCGATGAAGCCGAGGTCGGTCTCCACTCCGGTCACCGCGCCGTTCTCGACGCGGATGCCGACGACTTCGGTCTGCTGCAGGAGGTCGACGCCGAGCGCGTCCGCGGCCCGGGCGTACCCCCATGCCACCGCGTCGTGGCGCGCGACGCCGCCGCGTGGTTGCCAGGAGGCGCCGAGGACGGGGTAGCGCGAGGTGGGCGAGCAGTTCATGAGCGGGACGAGGCGCTGCACCTCGGCGGTCGTCAGCACTTCGCCGTCGACGCCGTTCAGCCGGTTCGCGCCCACGCGGCGTTCGATGTCGCGCATGTCCTGCAGGGTGTGCCCGAGGTTGAGCACGCCGCGGGCGCTGAACATGACGTTGAAGTTGATCTCGCGGCTGAGGTCGCGCCACAGGTCTAGCGCGAAGTCGTACAGCCGCGTGGAGGCGTCGCGCAGGTAGTTCGAGCGGACGATGGTCGTGTTCCGGCCGGTATTGCCGCCGCCGAGGTAGCCGCGTTCGATCACTGCGACGTCCGTGACGCCGTGCTCCTTCGCGAGGTAGTAGGCGGTCGCGAGTCCGTGGCCGCCGCCGCCGACGATGACCGTGTCGTAGGCGTCCTTCGGCGCCGGATTCCGCCACGCGCGCTGCCAGTCTTCGTGGTGCCGGCGGGCGTGCGCGAGGAGCCTCGGGAGCGAGTATCTCTGCATCAGCGCATGCGGCTTGAGAGTGTTGTGGGGCGGGGGCATTTCAGCATAATCCGGGAAGGCGGGCGGACACGGGGACGCTTCGGATGACGGCACAGGGCGGGGACCGGCGACAGGTCGCGTTCACGCGGATGGACGCGGGTACCGCGGACGACTATGCGCTCCTCGACGAGCTGGCGGTGCCGTACATCGCGGGCACGGGCGAGCGCGTCCTCGCGTACCTCGAGCGGCTTGCCGGGGGCCTCGCCGGCTACCGCGTCGACCGCTACGAGCACTCGCTGCAGACCGCGAGCCGGGCCCTGCGCGCCGGGGAGTGCGGGGAACTCGTGGTCGCGGCGCTCCTGCACGACATCGGCGACGACCTGGCGCCCGAGAACCACTGCGAACTCGGCGCCGCGGTGCTGCGCCCCTACGTCGCGCGGCATGTCCACTGGCTCGTACTGCGGCACGGTCTCTTCCAGGGGTACCACTACTTCGACAAGATCGGCCAGGACCCGAACGCCCGGGACCGGCATCGCGGCCACCCCGCGTTCGAGGCGACCGTGCGCTTCTGCGCGGACTATGACCAGACCTCCTTCGATCCGGACTACGACACGCTGCCCATCGACCGCTTCGTGCCGATGGTGGAAGGCATCTTCGCCCGCAAGCCCTGGGGCCCGCACACGGAGCGCGGCTGGCCGGCCCCGGACTGAACCCGCGTCACGACCGCAGGCGGGCGTTCGCGGGATCCCACGGACTCTCCGGGACGACCCGCGCCGGGTAGCGCTCGCCGAGGATCTCGATCTCGACCGCCGTGTCCCCCGCCGCGCACTCGGGCCGGACCATCGCCAGCGCGAGCGACTGTTCCAGGCGGAAGCCGTAGTTGCCGCTGGTCGCCCTGCCGACCATCTCGCCGTCGATGTAGAGCGGATTGTTGCCGATCGCGTCGGCGTCCCCGGGGCCGTCCACGGCCAGCGTCACGAACGCGTTCGCGAACCCGCGGTCGCGCCAGGCGACGAGTCCGTCGCGCCCGAAGAAGTCGTTCTTCCCGAAGCGCACGAAGCGGTCGAGGCCGGACTCGAGCGCGGCGTACTCGATGGACAGTTCCGTCCCGATCATGCGGTAGGACTTCTCGATGCGCAGGGAGTCCATGGCCCGTATCCCGAAGGGCGCGACGCCGAGGTCGGCTCCGGCGTCCATCAGGGCGTCGAAGATCGCGTTCTGGTAGACGAGTTCGTGGTGGATCTCCCAGCCGAGTTCACCCACGAAGTTGAGCCGCAGCAGCTTGGCGGGGGCGAGGCCGACGGTGGCGTCCCTGCCGGTCAGCCAGGGGAACGACGCGTTCCCGAGGTCGACGTCGCAGACGCGGGACAGGAGTTCGCGGGACTTCGGTCCGGCGACGACCAGCACGCCCATGGACGCGGTCAGGTTGTCGAACCGCACGGAACCGTCGTCCGGCATCTGCCGCCGCAGCCAGTCGTGGTCGAGCCGCTGGAACGCGCCGGCGGAGACGAGGTAGAAGCGATCCGCCGCTTCGCGGTGGATGGTGAACTCGGAGTGCACCCCGCCATGGCGGTTGAGGGCGTGGCAGAGCCCCACCCGGCCCTGCCGCGGCAGCCGGTTGGCGACCAGCCGGTCGAGGAATCCGGCGGCGCCGGGGCCGCTCACGCGCGCCTGCGCGAACGCGGTCATGTCGAGCACGCCGACGTTGTCGCGCACGTTGCGGCACTCGGCGCCCACGGCTTCGAACCAGCGGCTGCGGCGGAACGACCAGTGGTCCTCCCGGGGAACGCCGTCCGGGGCGAACCAGTTGGGCCGCTCCCAGCCGAACTTCTGCCCGAACACGGCGCCGAGCTCCCGCATGCGGCCGTAGCACGGGGCCGTGCGCAGGGGTCGGCCGGCGGGGCGTTCCTCGTCGGGATAGTGCACCGTGAAGACGTTGGCGTACGCCTCTTCGTTCTTGGCCCTGAGATAGGCCCCGGTGGCGTAGTCGCCGAACCGGCGCGGGTCCACGCCCAGCATGTCGATGGTGGGCTCCCCTTCCACGATCCACTCCGCCAGTTGCCAGCCGGCGCCCGCGGCTGCCGTGATGCCGAAGCTGTGGCCCTCGCTCAGCCAGAAGTTCGGGAGGTCCCACGCGGGGCCCACGATGGGACTGCCGTCCGGGGTGTAGGCGATGGCGCCGTTGTAGACCCGCTTGATCCCCAACTCCCCGAAGACCGGCACGCGGCGGACCGCCGACTCGATGTGCGGTAGCAGGCGGTCGATGTCGCCATTGAAAAGCTCGTACTCGCTCTCCGGGTGGGGCCCGTCCAGGTAGCAGGCCGGCGCGCCGCGCTCGTACGGACCGAGCAGCAGGCCGCCGGCCTCTTCCCGCATGTACCAGGACCCGTCGGACTCGCGCAGCACGCCCATCTCGGGCAGTCCCTGCCGATGGCGCTCCTGGATGTCCGGATGGGCTTCGGTGACGAGGTACTGGTGCTGGACGGGCAGGACCGGGATGTCCAGGCCGACCATCGCCCCGGTGCGGCGCGCGAAGTTGCCCGTTGCCGAGACGACGTGCTCGGCGAGCCAGTCGCCCCGGTTCGTGCGCACCAGCCACTCCCCGCCCGGGGTGCGCTCGATCCCGGTCACGCAGGTCTGGCGGTGGATGGCCGCTCCGCGCTCGCGCGCTCCGCGCGCCAGGGCCTGTGTGAGTTCGGCCGGCTGGATGTAGCCGTCGTCGGGATGGCGGATGGCGCCCACGAGCCCGTCGGTGACGGCCAGCGGCCAGATGTCCTCGACGTCCCGCGGCGTCAGGAACTCGACGTTCACGCCGATGGTGCGCGCGACGCCGGCGTACTGGCGGTACTCGTCCATGCGGTCCGCGGTCATGGCGAGACGGATGTTGCCGACGGTGCGCAGGCCGATGTCCTCGCCGGTCTCGGCTTCGAGTTCGCGGTAGAGGTTCACCGAGTACTTGTGGAGCTGGCCCACGGAGTAGCTCATGTTGAACAGGGGCAAGAGGCCCGCGGCGTGCCAGGTCGAACCGGAGGTCAGTTCCCTGCGCTCGAGGAGCACCGAGTCCGCCCAGCCCTTGCGGGCCAGGTGGAAGAGGGCCGCGACGCCGACGACTCCGCCTCCGATCACCACCGCGCGGGCATGTTGCGTCACGTGCGCTCCCGGGCCGTCCTGCCCCCGGGCGGACTGTACCAGCGCCACATCTCTGCCGTGGCGGCGCAGTCGACGTTCGGTGCGCCGCGGCCCGCGCGCCGGTCCGGGTCCCACACGGTACGGCTGTCGATCCCGAACCGTGTCGTGCCGGACGCGTCGCGGACGCCGCCGTACAGGTGGGCGGCGGAGAAGGCCAGCAGTTGACCCGGCGCGATCGACACCGGTAGCGCGGGGGCCGGCGGAGACTCTCGGGCGACGGGCAGCAGGGGGTACTCCGCGCCACCGCCCCGCCGGAACTCGTCGAAGCTCCAGTCCGCGCTGTCGTTGGCGACGGGATGCCGGAAGGCCGCGGGCCACAGGAGCATCGTCCGCGTGTCGGAGAGGGAGTAGAGCGGGAGCCACCAGTTGACCTGGGCCGCGATGCCGGATCCCCAGGTGTCGCGATGCGGGGGCAGGGCCTGCAGCCGCGGATGGTCGATGTCGTCGCGGGAAGGCACCGCCCGCAACCGGATGCGGTCGAGCCAGGTGTCTTCCGGCAGATAGCCGATGCCCGCCAGGGCGTCGCGCCAGTGCCGCGCAATCGTCTCGTCCCGCCCGATGACCTTGCGCGCCTCGAGGGCCAGGCGGCGGAACGCGGGGGCGGACAACCGGTTCTCGGCCGCAGGGGGATCGTCCGTCGCGAAGACGTCCGAGAGGATCGTGCGCGCCCGACGCGTGAGCTTCCCGACCGCGGGCAGGTTCTCGAAGACCACCAGCCGGCCTTCGAACAGCGCTCGGCCAAGGGACTGCGGAGAAACGCCGCCGTCCCAGGACTGGAAGTACGCCACGGGACGCTACAGTCCGATGACCTGCCCCGCGTCGTCTATCCCGATGTCGGCGGCGGCAGGTCGACGCGGCAGGCCTGGCATCGTCAGGATCTCTCCGCAGAGCGCCACCACGAAGCCCGCGCCGGCGCAGAGGCGGACTTCGCGCACCGGCAGCACGTGTCCCTCGGGCGCGCCGAGCGCCTTCGGGTCGGTGGAGAAGCTGTACTGGGTCTTGGCGATGCAGACCGGCAGGCGGCCGTAGCCGAGTTGCTCGAACCGCTCGAGCCGGCGCGCCGCCGAGGTCTCGAAGGACACCTCTCCCGCACCGTGGATCAGCCGCGCGACGGTCTCGATCTTCCCGCGCAGTGGCATTTCGTCCGGATAGAGCAGCTCGACGCGTGCCGGACGCTCGACCTGGTCGAGGACCGTCCGCGCCAGGGCGGTCGCGCCGGCGCCTCCCTCCGCCCAGTGGTTGGCGACCACGCAGCGGACGCCGTGGTCCCGCGCGACGGCTTCGATGGCGGACAGCTCTTCGTCCGTGTCGGTCGCGAACCGGTTTGCGGCGACCACCGGCGTCATGCCGAAGCGTCTCAGGTTGGCGATGTGGCGGGCCAGGTTCGGCGCGCCCGCGCGGACCGCTTCCGCGTTGGGCTCGGCGAGGTCGCTCCGCGCCACGCCGGCGTGCATCTTGAGCGCCCGCGCCGTGCAGACGAGCACCACGGCGTCGGGCCGGAGCCCGGACTGGCGACACTTGATGTCCAGGAACTTCTCCGCGCCGAGATCGGCTCCGAAACCCGCCTCGGTCACGACGATGTCGGACAGGCCCAGGGCGGCCCGCGTCGCCACCAGGGAACTGCAGCCATGGGCGATGTTGGCGAACGGTCCTCCGTGCACGAAGGCGGCGTTGCCTTCCAGGGTCTGGACCAGGTTCGGCTGCAGCGCCTCGGCGAGCAGGGCGGCCATCGCGCCGTCGACCTGGAGATCGCGGGCCGTGACGGGCTGGCCGCCGCGCGTGGACGCGACGACCATCGCCCCGAGCCGGCGCACGAGATCCGCATGGTCGCGGGCGAGGCAGAGCACGGCCATCACCTCGGACGCCGCCGTGATGTCGAAACCCCCGGCGCGGCGGGCGTCGCCGCGGAGGTGCAGGTCAATCTCGCGCAGCGCGCGGTCGTTGAGATCCAGGACCCGGCTCCAGGAGATGGTCGCCGGATCGATGTCGAGCTCGTTGTCCCAGTGGACGTGGTTGTCGAGCACCGCCGCGAGCAGGTTGTTCGCGGTCGAGACGGCGTGCAGGTCGCCGTTGAAGTGGAGGTTGATGTCGGCGGCCGGAGCGAGCTGCGCGCGACCGCCGCCCGTTGCGCCGCCCTTCCTGCCGAAACAGGGCCCCAGGGACGGTTCCCGCAGGCAGACCGTCGCGCGCGCTCCGAGCCGGTTGAGGGCGTCCGTCAGCCCGATGCTGGTCGTGGTCTTGCCCTCGCCCGCCGGCGTCGGCGACATCGCCGTGACGAGCACGAGCTTGCCTTGGTGGGTCAGGGCGCCCGACGGGCGGAGCGCGTCGCGGGACAGCTTGGCCTTGTAGTGACCGTAGGGGGTCAGCAGGTCCGGACTCACGCCCAGGCGCTCCCCGGCGATCTCGACGACAGGTCGCAAGGGCGCCTGTACGTCGCGGCCGGGCTGCGTCGCGTGCAGCCGCGGCGTCGGACCGGACCGCGGGTTCGCTCTCGGGCGCCGCGCCGCGCTGTCGGCCCTCAGTCCGCGCAGCCAGCGTGCGGTCGCCGGCAGTCCGCCGAAGGTGAACACGTGGATATCGAATCTCGGGCCGCCGGTCATGCTGCGGTACTCGACCAGTTCCCGCACCAGCGCGTCCGGCGTCCACCGCTTGAGCAGCCGCACGACGCTCGGGCGCCGGGTCAGCACGCGCGCCGACGCGGTGACGCCGCAGCGGGCGGCGAAGGCCAGCAGCGTCCGCAGGCGGGCCGGCCCCGGCAGGCCGATGCGCACGGGAATGGCGCAACCGCGCTCGCGCATCCGGTCGAGCCACGCGATCGCGTGCGCCGGCGCGAACGTGAACTGCGTCGTGATCCACATGTCGGTGCCGGTCGCCGCCGCGTACTCGAGCTTGCGCGTCAGCGCGGCGTCCAGGTCCGCGGTCGAAGCGGCGGGATGACCCTCCGGATAGCCGGTGACCCCGATGCGGCGGAAGCCGGCAGCCACCAGTCTCCCCGAGTCGAGCACGTCGAGGGTGTCCCGGTACGGCCCGGCGGGGCGTGCGCGGTCGCCCGCGACCAGCAGGATTTCGCGGACCCGCGCCTCGGCGAGTTCGGCCAGCCAGTCGTCGAGCTGCGACGGGGAGGCGAGCCATCGCGCCGGCAGGTGCGGCACGGGCGACATGTCCGCGTCGCGCAGACGGCGGCACGCGGCGCAGGTCTCGCTCCAGGTCGCCCCGGGGACGAAGGGGACGTACACGGGCGTGCCCCGGGGCAGGTGATCGGCGAGCGAGCCCAGCGAGGCAAGCTGGCGCGGGGAGAGCTCCACGGACGCGTTGCGCGCCAATGCGTGCAGCGCATCGAGCAGGTCCGCTTCAGGCGTCGTCGCGGATCTTTCCGGGGAAGCGCGCATGGCGGTCAGTCGACGCTGTCGCGGCCCCGGCTGTGGGCGCGCTCGCGAGCGTTCGGATTCACGGACGGGCGGAAGGGCACGTCCACGACCTCGGCGGGCGCGGCGGCGTCGGCCGGGTCGGCGTACTCCTCCGGCAGGTGTACGCGGAGGCGTGTCCCGACGGAGCGCATCTCCCACGGCACGTAGCCGAGCGCGATGTTGGTCTCGAGTTCCGGCGAGAACCAGGGAGAGGTGACGTAGCCGACCGGGTCTCCGCCGTCCGCGGGGGAGACCAGCCAGAAGTCGTTGGCGTAGTCGGTCACCGGCCGTCCCCCGAACACCATCCCGACCAGGACGTTGCGGAACGGCGGGGACCCCGCGTCGATGGCGCGGCGCGCGGCTTCGAGCGCCGCCTTGCCGATGTAGTCGGACTGCTTCCTGCGCGGGACCTGGTAGCCGAGGTTGCACTGGAAGGGGAGCGTCTCCTGGTCCATGTCCTGGCCCCAGGACAGGATGCCGGCGGCGATGCGGCGGTGGTGCGCCGGTGCCGTAACCATGAGCTGGTGGCGCTCGCCCGCTTCCAGGACGCCGTACCAGAGGTCCTCCGCGTACAGGGTGGCGTCCTTGAGGTAGATCTCGTAGCCCTTCTCGCCGGTGAAGCCGGTCTGGGAGACGATGACGTCCCGGCCATTCACCTGTCCTTCCATCAGGCCGTAGTACGGGATGTCCCGCGCGCGCTCGCCGAACAGGTCCACCAGGAGCGCCTCGGACTTCGGCCCCTGGACCTGCACCGGCGCCACGTCGATCTCGGCGATGGACACGTCGCACCGGAGCCCGAGGTTCACGCCGCGCAGCCACATCTCGAGGTCGCTGTCAGCCAGGGAGAACCAGAACTCGTCCTCGGCGACGCGCAGCAGGACCGGGTCGTTCAACACGCCGCCGTCCTCGTTGCAGAGGATCACGTACCTGGCGTGCATCGGCGCGATCCGCGCCGCGTTGCGGGTGATGACGTGGTTGACGAACGCTTCGGCGTCGGGGCCCTTCACCTGGATCTGCCGCTCGACCGCGACGTTCCAGAGGGTCACGTGGTTGACCAGCGCCTCGTATTCGACCATCGCCCCGCCGTCCTCGGGCCGGACGTAGCC
Source organism: Pseudomonadales bacterium (assembly GCA_022827245.1). GTDB lineage: Bacteria > Pseudomonadota > Gammaproteobacteria > Pseudomonadales > Azotimanducaceae > VXNE01. The sequence continues at coordinate 42,701 of JAJDTI010000010.1, forward strand.
GCGGGGGTGGTACACGCGGTTGTAGACGGTCGCCCGCCAGCAGCCGGCTTCCATCGACAGGTGCCAGTAGGGGGACTTGCGTACGCGCGTCGAAATGAGGAGGCCTACGGGCGTCGGTCCGGACTGCCGCAGGTTGATGGGCACGCGCCGCTCCGACTGGTCGACGCTGACGCATTGCCTGACCCTGTCGTTCTCCATGGCCTTCCCGCGTGCGGTGCCGAGTCGGACGCCGGGCGGAAGGTTGCCCCAAACCGGGCCCGTGCGACACGTTCTGGACGCGACGCTGAATGGTCGTAATGCGACACGCTCCGGGCCGCCGTCAGGCGCCCGTTAGGCGCCCGTTCGGTGCCCGTCCGGCGGCCTTCTCAGGCGGTCGCGCGGCGCTCGTCGGAGGGCCTCCGGCCATACCTCGCGGAGTACGACTTGGCGAATCGCGCCGGGGTGGAGAAGCCGCAGCGCGAAGCGATGGCCGCGATGGACAGGCCGGTCTGCAGGAGCAGCAGGCGCGCCTGCCGCAGGCGCACGTCCAAGTAGTAGCGCGACGGCGTGCAGTGGAGATACTCCCGGAACAGGCGTTCGAGCTGGCGGGGGGAGACGGTGAGGTAGCTCGCTACCTCGCCCAGGGTGAGGGGCTCTTCGACGTTGGCCTCCATCAACGCCACGGCATCGACCAGCTTGTCGTGATTCGCCGCGCCGGGCAGGTGGTGCAGGGGCGTTCGCTGTGCGTCCTGCTCGGTACGAATCCGCTCCACGATGATCTGTTCGGAGATGTTCTGCGCAAGCTCCTGGCCGTGTGCGGCGCCGACGATCCGCACCATCAGGTCGATGGAACTGATGCCGCCGGAACAGGTGTAACGGTCGCGGTCGATCTCGAAAAGCCGCGAAGACGCCTGCACACGGGGGAATCGCTCGCGCAGGGCCGGCAGGTTCTCCCAGTGGATCGCGCAGCGGTAGCCGTCCATGAGGCCCGCGGCGGCGAGGAGGTGCGTCCCGGTGCACAGGGCGCCAAAGGTTGCACCGCGCCGCGCCAGGCCGCGCAGCGTGTCGAGGAGGCGCCTGTCGCAGTGCTTCTCGACATGGTAGCCGCCGCACACGAACAGGATGTCGACCGGTCCGAGCGAGTCGATGTCGCCGTCGGGGACGATTCGCAGTCCGTCGCTGGACTCCACGGGGGCGCCGTCCAGCGTCACGCAGGTCCAGCGGTACAGGGGGCGTCCGGTCATCCGGTTCGCGATGCGCAGCACCGCGATCGCACTGGCCAGCGTGACCATCGTGTAATCGGGGGTCATCAGGAACCCCATCGGCGTGGGCTCGCCGTCGTCTCGTGAAGGCAGCGTGTCGGTAGACATGGGTGCGACCGGACGCTTCGAGAGATGCCGCGAGTGTCGCTCTTTCTTTCGTGTCGGACAATGGGTGGAGAGGGGCGCCGACAGGCCCGCGGCGCGCCCGGGGCCACGTTGCTTTTGCGTGTGCGTAGTGCTATTTGGGGTCTCGACACCGACATTGCGCTGTACGGCTCGAACAAGGGGGGAGGCGTCCCATGAAGGAACAACGGACGAGGCATGGTCGGCGGCTGCGACCAGGCTCGGAAAGCATGATCGTCGCGAGAAGGAAACCTTTGGGGTTGGCCATTTCGGCGGTCCTCGCGGGAACCGGAGCGGCTTCCGCGGCGGAACTCGAGACGATCGTCGTCACCGCGACGAAACGGGCGGAGAGCGCGCAGGAGGTCACGATCGCCGTGCAGGCGGTCACGGGCGACACGATCCGCGACCTCGGCGTCGAGACGTTCGACGAGTACGTGGAGTACCTCCCCAATGTCGTCGGCACCGGCAACGGCCCCGGCAAGAAGGAGCTCTACATCCGGGGCAGCGCGACGGAGCAGTCCGGCGTGACCATCACCGCGGCCCAGGGGTCGCAGCCGGGCGTCGCGCTGTACCTCGACGAACAGCCGGTGTCGATGGGCGGACGCAACCTGGATGTCTTCGCGGTCGACCTCGAGCGCATCGAGGTCCTGTCGGGTCCCCAGGGCACGCTGTTCGGCGCCAGTTCGCAGTCGGGCAACCTGCGCCTGATCACGCGCAAACCGGAACACGGCAAGTTCGCCGCCGGCTTCAACGGCCGGTTCGCGACCACCCAGGACGGTGCGGACAGCGGCGGCGCCGACGGCTGGGTGAACATCCCCATCTCCGACGCGCTCGCGATACGCGCCGTCGTGTACAGCGACAACCAGGGCGGCTGGATCGACAACGTCCCCGGGACCTTCACCCCGAGCGGGGAGGTGGTCGACCGCAACAACGTCGCCGGCTACGGCCCCGACCTGACCGGGGCGGATTCGATCGCGAGCGCGCGCAACGACGCGATCGTGCAGGAGGACTGGAACGAGGCGTCCTACCGGGGCGGGCGGTTCAGCGCCGCATGGTCCATCAACGACGACTGGGACGCGCTGATCCAGCACACGGCACAGACCCTGGAAGGGGACGGGTCGTTCCTCGTCGACACGAGCCTGAACCAGGACCACGCGATCCGCAGTTACGCGCCGGAATACAACCGGGACGAGTTCGGACTGACGACCTGGACGATTTCCGGCCGGATCGCGAACCTCGACCTGATCTACGCCGGGGGCTATCTCGACCGCGAGGTCGACAGCATCATCGACTACACGCACTACAACAACGGCGGCGGGTACATCACGTACTACCTGTGCAGCGGCAACGTCTACGACGCCATGGACGTCAACAACTGCTACGACCCGACCAAGCAGTACATGGAAGAGACGGGCAACGAGCGCAACACGCACGAGTTCCGCATCGCCACCGACGCGACCAGGCGCATCCGCTTCCTCGGCGGCGTGTACTTCAACGACGTGGAGACCACGCACATCGGGGACTTCCAGTACGCGTCGGCCAACCCGGCGTTCGCGGAACACGTCAGCAGCTACTACAACGACAACTCGGGCGACGGATTCCTGCTCGGTAACATCGCCGTACCCACGAAGGGCATCAACTCGTCGGGCCCGAGGCCGCCGTACACGGTGTTCTTCAACGACTTCACCCGCACGGAGGAGGAGCAGGCCGTGTTCGGCGAGGTCGCGTTCGATCTCTCGGAGGCCTGGACGCTCTCCCTGAGCGCCCGCTACTACGACCTGACCTCGCAGTTGCGCGGCGCCGCGAACTTCTCCTTCGGCTGCCGCTACGGCATCGAGCCGCAGGGGTTCGGCAACTCGACGCGCACCGACGACGGGCGCTGCAACAGCCACGCCTTCAGCAACGACGTGACGGCGCGCCTCGAGACGCTGGGCGACTACAAGTCGAGCGGCGACGACAACGTGATCCTGAACGCCCGCAGTCCGAACGGCGCCCGCGACATGTTCCGGGGCGGCGGCAGCAACGCGGCGACGCTGGCGGCCATCCAGAGCGGCCACCTCGACATCGGCGACCTGCAGTCCGACGGCTCCATCAACGAGACGGACACGATCGTCAAGGCGTCCCTCGGCTGGAACGTGACGAACGACGTCCTCCTGTTCGCGACCTACTCGGAGGGCTATCGGCCGGCCACCCTGAACCGGAACGCCGGGCAGCTCTCGACCAACCAGTCCGGGGTCTACGAGAACTACGTCGTCCCGGTGGTGGCGCTCACGGACGAGCTCGCGAGCTTCGAAGTGGGCATGAAGGGCGAGTTCCTCGACGGCACGCTGCGGATCAACGCGACCGCCTACCAGACCGACATCGACGAACTGCAGGTGTCGCGCTTCGACCCGTCCAACGTGGCGTTCCTGTACTTCATCGAGAACATCGGCGACGCGGAGAGCCGGGGCCTCGACGTCGACTTCATGTGGGCGGCGACGGACCGGCTGACGATCGCGGGGGCCTTCAGCCTTCTGGACACCGAGCTGACCCGGCTGAACTCGCAGTTGCAGGGCATCGCCGTGCCGGTCGGCAGCGAGCTTCCGATGGCGCCGGACTTCGCCGGCAACATCCGCGCGCGCTACGACTTCCCGATCAACGGCCTGGGCGCCAACGGCTATCTCCACGCGAGCCTCAACTACCGGGGCGAGAGCGTCGCCGGCATCGTCGGCAGCGCCGAGTTCATGGACGACACCCTGTTCCGGCAGTCCGGGGCGTACTCGGGGCTCGACCTCCAGTACGAGGGCGGCAGCTTCGGCACGGTCGAGATTCCGGGCGGGCTGCCGCGGAACTCGCGTTTCGTGAACCCCGATGCGACGACGGTGAACGTGGCGTTCGGCATCGAGAAGGATGGCTGGCGGGCGGAACTGTTCGTCGACAACCTCGGCGACGAGGAAGCGCCGGTCATGCAGATCGCCGGCCACTACACGCCGGTGGTCACGGTCCAGCGCCCGCGGAGCATCGGACTGCGCTTCTCCTACGACCTCGAGTAGACGCGACGCCGCGCCACGCTTCGCGTGGCGTTCGAGTTGCTTCGCAACTCGTGGTATGTGTAGACAGGTTCCTTTCTGCGGATAGGGCGCGGGACGGGCGTGTCTGAAACGGAAGCCAGGGTTCGCGAGGCGCAGCGCCTGCTCGGCGAGGGGGCACCTGACGCGGCCGCGGGGCTGGTGGAAGAGGTGCTCGCCGGCGAGCCGGACCACCTCGAGGCGCGGTACGCGCTGGCGGTCGCCCGGCGGCACCAGCACCGGTGGCCCCAGGCGCTCGACGCGCTAGGCGCCGTCCTCGAGGCCCGTCCGGGCTTCGGGCGGGCGCACCAGGAGGTGGGGTACAACTACATCGCCCTGCGGAACCTCGACCGTGCCGGCGCGGCCTTCGAGCGCGCGGTCGCCGCCGACCCCGCCCTGGTCAACAGCTGGAGGTGCCTCGCCAAGCTCCACCACGACGCCGGCGACACCGAGCGGCTCGCCGCGGTCAACGACCAGCTTGCCTTCCTCGAAACGTTGCCTCCGGAACTGCTCGCCGTCGTCAGCTACCTGTCCGAGGACCGCCTGCCGGACGCGGAACGGCTGTGCAAGCGTTTCCTGCAGTCGAACCGCACGCACGTCGAGGGGATGCGGCTGCTTGCCGAGATCGCGACGCGCAACCGGGCGTACGACGAGGCGGAGTTCGTGCTCGAGAGCTGCGTCGAGTTTCACCCGGAGCACCGGAACGCGCGACTGCAGTACGTCAACGTCCTCATGCGCATGCAGAAGTTCGCGCGGGCGCACGAGCAGGCGGAGCGCCTGCTGCGCGAGGTGGAGACGGGCGGAGTGGCGGCGGCCCAGGGCGAACGGGGCGTGCTGCAACGGCCGGCGGACGAGGACAACGTCCGTGCCCTGTACGCGTCCGCCTGCGCGGGCGTCGGCCGGAACGCGGAAGCCATCGCGACGTTCGGAGGCCTGGTGCGCCGGCATCCGGACAACCACCTCTACCCGGTGTCGCTGGCCCACGTGCTCAAGGCCGAGGGCGACATCGACGGGGCGATCGAACTCTACCGGAAGGCGTACGCGATCAAGCCCGATCACGGCGACGCCTTCTGGAGCCTCGCGAACACCAAGTCCCACGAGTTCGCGGACGAGGAGATCCGCCGGATGGAGGCCCTCGTCGCCGACGGCGCGACGGGCGAGAACGACCGCATCCAGATCTGCTTTGCCCTGGGGGACGCCTGGGAGCGCCGGCGGGACTACGAGCGGTCCTTCGAGTTCTACCGGCAGGGCAACGCCCTCAAGCAACCGTCGACGTACCACAGCCCGGAGCACCTCCAGGTGCGGGTGGACGGGCAGGTGGAGGTGTGCACGGAGGAACTCTTCGAGCGCCGGCCGGGGGTGGGCTGCGACGCGCCGGACCCCATCTTCGTGGTGGGAATGCCGCGGGCGGGGTCCACGCTGATCGAGCAGATCCTGTCGTCCCACTCCGCCGTGGACGGGACGATGGAACTGCACAACGTCCTCAATCTGGCCAAGCGCCTGCGGGGCCGCGACGCGCCCGGGGAAGCGCCACGCTATCCGCGCGTCCTCGCGGAACTGGAGGACGACTACTTCCGGCGGTTCGGCGAGCAGTTCATCGAGGACACGCGCGCGTACCGGGGCGCGGCGCCGTTCTTCGTCGACAAGATGCCGAACAACTTCTTCCACGTCGGGCTCATCCGGCTCATCCTGCCGAACGCGAAGGTGATCGACGCGCGCCGTCACCCCATGGCCTGCTGCTTCAGCGGCTACAAGCAACTGTTCGGGGAGGGTCAGGAGTTTTCGTACGGACTCCCGGAGATCGGCAACTACTACCGGCGGTACGTCGGTCTCATGGACCACTGGGACCACGTGCTGCCCGGTTTTGTGCTGCGCGTCGACCACGAGCAGGTGGTGGACGACCTCGAAGGGCAGGTGCGGCGCATCCTCGATTTCTGCGGGCTGCCGTTCGAGCAGGCCTGCGTCGACTACCACCGAACGGAACGCAGCATCCGCACCCCGAGTTCGGAGCAGGTGCGCCAGCCCATCTACCGCAGCGGCCTCGAGCAGTGGCGCCACTACGAGCGGTGGCTGGGGCCCCTGAAGGAGGCGCTCGGTCCGGAGGTGCGGGAGCGGTACGGGGTCGCCTGAGGCTCACTCGATCCGGGCGTCGGGCGCGAGGGCGGCGTTCAGCACGCGTTGGACGAAGATCGCGTTCACGCCGAGGCGGTTGCTGCGCACCGTCAGCGCGCGCATGTCAGGGTGCAGGCGGCCGCGGGCGCGGGCGATCAGCGCCCGGTAGTGGGGGACGCCTTCCTCGCGGTGCCCGTACAGCAGCCAGGCCTCGCGCCAGTCGTGGGCGAAGCCGCGCATCCAGGCGGTATATGAGGCGACGAGTTCGGACGGGTTGTCCGGGTTGGCGGAGAAGTCCGCGATCAGGTCCTCGATCAGCGCCTCGCACTCGCCGGGCGTCATCACGGGCAGGCTGGCGAAACGCTCCGTCCTGAGCGCCGCGATCCTGTCCGGTTCGAACGGAACCAGCCTGGCGCCTTCCGCGGTGGTGGACGGATGCGCGCCCTCCACGCTCCGCACCATGTCCCAGAAACGTGAGGAGCCGCTCGTGTCGATGACCAGGTGGATGCGCGCCCGGTCGCTCGAGTTCACGACCCGATGGCGTCGCCACGAGTCGAAGATCCAGCACTCGCCGGCGCCCATGTGCAGCCGCTCGGGGCCGCAGTGAAAGATCACTTCAGGGTTCGTGACGATCGGGATGTGGATGCGGACCCGGCTGAACCAGTGGTAGTTGAAGTCGACGTGCAGGCGCACTTCCGAGCGGGCTTCGAGCTTCATGAGGCGCGACCGGGACAGCACCTCGTCGAAACTCGCCATGACCTGGCGCATGTACGGACAGGCCTCCAGGTGCGGCGTCGGTCGTTTCTCGCCCTCGAAGGAGTCGTTGTCCCCGCCGCCGCTCGAGATCAGGGCGATCGCGGAGTTGCCGGGCAGGCCGCTGGGATGCCGCATCCATCGGTCGGGGGAGAACTGGCCCGCCTCGGCGGCCAGCCGTTCGGCGTCGAACCGGAACGGCAGCCGGATGAAGGGGCGGCTCAGGCGCACGAAGTCGACCCGGCGCGTTCGTAGCCCAGGGCATCGAAGTCGCGCGCGTAGAACTCGGTCACGACGCGCAGCAGGTCGTCGTCGTAGTAGTCCTTCCAGGCGCCGTGTTCCGTCGCGTTGCTCGGGGACAGGGGCGGCGCGGTGATGCCGAGGTGTCCGCAGGCCTCCTCGAACGACTGCTGCAGCGTCTCGTAGCGCCCGACGAAATCCATGCCGAGCGCGCCCCGCTCGTCCACCAGAATGTCCGTCTGCGGACGCACGAGCGCGCGTTCCCGAAACCGCCGCACTTGCAGGGCCCGCTTCATGAAGGAGGTCTCGTTGCCGGCGTAGCCCCGGTTGCGGCGGTTCAGCATGGCGCACGCGGACACGAAGCGTTCGTAGGGGTCGCGCACGCAGGCGAACTTGAAATAGTCCCGACAGATGGCTTCGGGCAGGCAGGCGCGGAGCTGCCGCAGGGTGACGTGGCCATGGCCGATGCGCGCGAGCGCGGGAACCGGCAGGCGCACCCGCTCGGTCAGCGACTGCTGCTGCCAGTCGTCGGGACCGAGACAGCCG
>JAJDTI010000126.1 GCA_022827245.1 Pseudomonadales bacterium
TGAGCGCAAGCCTCCCGGGAACCCCCTCTCGTGGCATCGAAACGCCGCCGGCCATCGCGCCAGCCAAAGATCCAGTTTCGCCCCTGCGGCCATGGCGGCGCGCGCCCCGGTGCGGGTCGACCTCGGACGCGTCGTTCGCGCGTGCCGCACCGCGATCGGGGTGGGGTGCCGGGGGATTGCCCGGTGCTGGTTACCCTGCGCGTGCTGGACGATGTGCCGCCGCTGCGCTGCGGGCGGTTTCGTGCGGGCGTTCGGGGAGACGCTGCGCGAGTGTGCACAGCGGCGCGCGGGACGAGCGCCCGCGCACCGAGCGGTTCAGGGCAGCGGCGGCCGTGAGCCGCGCAACCGCATCGAGTCCTTCCCGGCTACCTCACCAACGGAAAGGCACGGGTGTCGAATTTCCCCCCGTCCTCCACCTCGAGGTCCGGCCAGCGCGCACGATAGATTTCAAGCAGTTCCGGCAGGCTGGGAATGCCGGGCAGGCTTTCGTTGTAGGTGATGTCGTCGCCCAGGTAGCGCAGCGCCACCGCCCGCCGGATGGCCGAGTTGGTGCGCCCCAGGCCACCCATGTGAACGGTGTTGAGATCGTGAACGACCACGTCGCCGATGTTGATGTCCCAGGACACCGTCTCCACGCCTTGCGGGTTCGCACTGAGATCGCCGAACAAGCCCGAGGGCGAATGGCCACCGGGAAGCACCCGTCCCGACCGATCGAGCACATCCTCGTGCAGGTGTGAACCCTTGATGTAGGTGACCGACGTTTCGTCCGCCAGAACGGGGTCGAACGGAACCCAGATGGACACGAAGTCCTTGCCGTCGATCGAGTAGTAGTTTCGATCCCTGTGCCACGGCGTCCCGGAGTCCACGCCCGGGCGCTTCACGAAGAGCTGATCGTAGAAATACTGCACGGACTGGCCCGGCAGCAACTGCTTGGCGATTTCCGATGCGGGCGAGTGCGTTGCGAGCGCCGCAAACACCTCGTTGTGCAGCCAGCCCATGAAACCGTTGATCATGGGACCGCCCATCGCCCGGGCGGAGTCTTCCGTCTGACCGCGTTCGAGATAGTCGGGGTTGGCCAGCAAGTCCTCGACGGCGTCCCGCAGGGGGTCGATCCAGGCTTCGGGCAACACCCCGTGGATGACCGCCGCGCCGTCCCGGGCCAGGGCGTCTCGTTCCTCGGGCGTGACGTTACGCAGTGGTTCGACCGGCAGGCCGAGGTGGTTCCTGGTCATAAGGCAGCCCCCTTGACTCTTCTCTCGTGCCTCAGAATTCCCGGGCAACGGTAATCCCGAACTGCCGTGGCGCCATCGGTGTCACGTACAGTTGGTCCGCGGTTATGGAAGTGAACGCGCCCCGCGCCAGATCGTTGTTAGCATCGGATGACACCGGACGGCACCTTGTTGCGCACCCTAAATCATCCCTTAGCGCAATGCTAATCCATGTCTTATCGTCAAATCAGGCCCGTGCATACGGGTGCAGTTCGATGCATTCGATGCAGGGCGGATCGCAGTGGACGCTTAACGCGCGCAAGCACTTTCGGCAGCGGCGTCGGCGGGTGCCGCCGGTGGTGCTGGACGGGGCGAGTTCGGGGCTGTGGTTCGACGGGTGGAAGGGGCGTGCGCCGCCGCCTGGGCGGTATGCGGACGCTGGTCGTGCCCGCGAAGTGGCGACCCCACGGACTTGGCTGCTGTCCAAGGGTTGGCGGCGGGTTGGCCTGATCGATCCGGCGGAAGTGCCGGGCGCCGCGCGGGACCGCCGTGGTCGCCTTCTGTGTACCGGCGTGCCCGCATTGGCCGGGTAGAGCAATCCTGCCGCTGTCCGTGCGGGTAGTTCCGGCATGGTGCTGCTTGCCGAGACGGAAGGGGACCACGCCGTCCCGTACAATCGCCCGTCTTGACGCTGGGCGGGTAACGGCGAGCGCAAGGAGGATGTGGCCATGCTCGGAACACGGAAGTGGCGGGACGGTCTGGTCCGGGAACTGAACGAGGGCTCCGAGGTCGCCGAGACGGCCCGGGGCCGGATGGAGTACCGCGCGGAGGGTGCGGCGCCTTTCGTCCTGTGCGTGCACGGAGGGCCGGGCGGGTACGACCAGGGGAAGCTGGTCGCCGAGGCGGTGTTCGCCGACTTCGGGACGATCGCCGTCTCGCGCCCCGGCTACCTGCGTACGCCGCTCGCGACGGGCCGGACCTTCGAGGAGCAGGCCGACGCCATGGCCGCGCTGCTCGATGCCCTCGGCATTGACCGCGTCGCCGTCTACGGCGCGTCGGCGGGCGGACCGCCGTCGATCCACTTCGCGGGGCGGCACCCCGACAGGATCGTCGCGCTTTTGCTCACCTGCGCGGTGACGACGGTCTACCCGGTGCACGTGCCGGCTTGGGCTCGGGCGATGATCTTCTCCGATACGGGTTCGCGGCTGCAGACCTGGTTCTTCGACCGCTTTCCCCGGGCGGCGCTGAAGACGCTCCTCGCCCAGTCCAGCACGTTCGACGCGGCGGAAAAGGAGGCGGAAGCGAAAGGCGTCCTGAACGACCCGGCGCGCTTCGCGTTCGCGCGGGGCCTCCAGCACAGCCTCGCGCCGTACGGCGCCCGCCGGGCCGGGTTGGAGAACGACCTCGAGCAGTTCGCGCGCATCGATGGCCCGCTGCCCCTCGAAAAGGTCCAGTGTCCGACGCTGATCTGTCACGGGCGCCGGGACGGCGACGTCGGCTACGAGCACGCGGAGACCGCCCATCGCCTGATCCCGGACTCGCGGCTCCATACCTTGGAGCAGGGCGGCCACATCGTGTGGTTCTCCGCCGGCGCCGAGGAGATGTACCGCGTGCAACGGGAGTTCGTGCGGGAGCGCCTGGTTTCGTAACGGCAACCGGGTTCCATGCAGCGCTCCCGCCACGACTACATCGTCGTGGGCGCCGGCTCGGCGGGCTGCGTCCTCGCGAACCGGCTGTCGGCGGTTCCCGAACACCGGGTGCTGCTGGTGGAAGCCGGAGGACGCGACAACAGCCTCTTCATCCGCATGCCGGCGGCCCTGTCGCAGGCGATGCGCCTCCGGCGGTGCAACTGGGGATTCGTGTCCGAACCGGAGCCCGGCCTGTCGGGGCGGCGGCTCGATTGCCCGCGTGGCAAGGTGCTCGGCGGCTCCTCGTCCATCAACGG
>JAJDTI010000091.1 GCA_022827245.1 Pseudomonadales bacterium
CCACGCGTCAAGCGCTTCCTCGAACCTCATCATCCGGGTCTCCTGTAGCCACTCCGTCCGCCTCACCGAGCCTCCTCAACGGCTCCACAAAAGCGGACAACTTACGTGCTACAGAACCGGACACATCATGTGCTACCGACAATCTCCGCAAACCCGGTGTCGTCCGTGCGCACAGTGGGGCCCTCGTCGGCCTCGACCGGCTCGTAGCTCGGCGCAGTGGCGCCCGTTGCAGGCCGGTTCGACGGCGGCTTCAGCGTCTCGCCCCAGCGCAACTCCGAGGCCACGGCAGCGCGGTCCACGGCCGCCGTCCCGGCGCCATCGATGCGGAGGCGCGGGGCCGCCATCGACCACCGCCACCGCGTCGGAGAAACGTCAGAGCCGCGCGGACCGTGTAGTCCCTGCCTTACAGGCCGTGCGCGCCTGGGTCGAGACCAGGTGGGGCCGCGGTCAACGCCGGTGCCGCCGGCTCACTCGCTCGCGCTGTCCACGCGGTGCGCCGGGTCCGCCTCGGGCAACGCGTGCGTCCCGTGCGCATGCCGCCCGTCCGCGGCCTTAACCGTCCCGCCGCCCGCACTTCCAAATCCTACGAAGCCCCAACGACCGTCGCCTGTTCCTCCTTGACCTTCACCAACATCACGGCGCCGATGATCATCAACGAAGCAAGCGAGGCGAAGCCGATCCTCTGCGAGTCGAACAGGTCCGTGGCGGTCGCCACCATCAGCGGCGCAAGAAAGGCGGTCACGGTCGAGGAGAGCGCGAACAGCCCGAAGAACTGCGTCGCCATCTCGGGCGGTGAAATCTTGGCCATCAAGGTTCGGGACGCCGAGAGGCCCGTCACGAAGAACAGGGCGAAGACCTGGTTCGTGCAGAAGTAGAAAAGCTCGGGCAGCGTCGCGAAGTAAGGCGAGTCCCAGACGGGTTCGGACCCCACTTCAAACACGTAAAGGATGGTGTCCGGCTGCACCGATACGAGCGTCAACAGCACGAAAGACGCCGTGCCGACGGCGATCTGCAGCGTGCGCTTCGAACCGAGATAGTCATCGAGACGACCGCCGATGTAGGCGCCGATCATCGCGGAGCCGCTGGTGCACAACCCGAAGATGAGCATCGTGGTCGTACCCCAGCCGAAGGTCCCGGCCGCATAGATGCCGCCAAACGTCAGCACGCCGGCCATCCCGTCGATGAAGAACATGCGGGCAAGCAGGTAGCGGGCAATGTTGGCGTAGTGCCGGACGTGTTTCAGCGTCTGGACCACGTCCTGAACGCCCGCCCTTGCCAGTTGCCACATGGGCAGGGGCGAAGCCTTGCCGTCCGGCGTGAACAGCAGCACCGGCAACATGAACACGACCATCCAGGCACCGGAAATCGGGCCAACGATGCGATCGTGCTCATGGTCGGCCTGGTCGATGCCGAACAGCGGCGTTTCCGGCAGGAACGCCCAGGTCTGCGTCCCGGGCATGGCGAAGGCGAACAGGACGAACATCATGAGCACCAGTCCGCCGACGTTGCCCAGCGCGAACGCCACCCCGGAGATCTGCCCGACGCGATGCACGGGCGCGATCGACGGCAGCATCGCGTTGTGGAAGACCTCCGTGACCGTGAAGCAGATCTTGATCACGAACAGGACCATCACCGAGAGGCCGAGGCTCAAGCCCCGTTCCTCGGGCTCAATGAACCACAGGCACAAGGCCCCCGCCGTCATGACAGCCACCATCGCGACCAGCCAGGGCTTGCGTCTGCCGTCCTTGTCGGCAATGGCGCCCAGGAAGGGCACCGTGACCGCCAGCAGGAACCCCGCCGCGGCGGTGATGTAGCCGATCAGCGCCTGACCCCTGACGGGATCGCCGACCACGACGTTGCTGAAGTAGGGATAGAAGATCCAGATGATGACCAGGATGTAGTACGGGTCACGCGCGGCCTGGCCGAAGGTCCAGCTGAAGTAGCCAAGCGGAGACGCCGCCGGCGTGCCCGCCAGCGAAAGGGTTGGAGCGGTCGACACGCTGTTAGCATACGCGGATGCTCCTGCGCATTCTCCTGGTCGTCGTCCTCCTCCTCGGGCTCGTCTGGGTGTTCCGGGTCGAGGTCTTGCTGACGTCCGTGAAGGCCATGACCGAGTGGACGCGCGACGTGGGCCCGCCGCGTGACGTCGCGTGGCAGCGCGGCCCCGACACCGCGACGGCGGCGCCGGGCGAGCGCCCGCCTTCACCACCGGCTACGCGGCCAACGCAACGTGCGCCCCCTCGCGGGCCGCGATTCTCTCGGGCCGATACGGCACGCGGTTCGGCTTCGAGTTCACGCCCACCCCCGCGCTGATGGGACCCATCATGGGTATCGTGACGTCGGCGAGCCCGGTCGAACGGCGTCCGTCGCTCGCCAACCCCGCTTTCGAGCGCGTGGCGTTGGAAGACATGGGCATGCCGGCGAGCGAGATCACGCTGGCGGAGACCCTCAAGACGGCCGGCTACCACACCGTGCACATCGGGAAGTGGCACGTCGGCGAGAGCAACGGCATGGCCGCCTACGACCAGGGCTTCGACGAGAGCCTCGCCATGGGCGGCATGCTCTTCCTGCCGGAGGACCATCCCGACGTGGTGAACTCGAAGCAGGAGTTCGATCCGATCGACCGGTTCCTTTGGACGCAGACCGTCTACGCCGTGCGCTACAACGGCGGCCCGGCATTCGAGCCTCGGGGGCACGTGACGGACTACTACACCGACGAGGCCGTGCGCGTGATCGAGGCCAACCGCAATCGACCCTTCTTCCTCTACCTGGCGCACTGGGCGATCCACACCCCGCTGCAGTCGACGCGCGCCGACTACGACGCGTACCCGCACATCGAGAGCCACACCGAGCGCACCTACGCCGGCATGATCCGGGGCCTCGACCGCAGCGTCGGCCGCGTCATGGAAGCGCTCCGGGAGCACGGCCTCGACGAGAACACGCTCGTCATCTTCACGTCGGACAACGGCGGCGCCGGCTACCTGGGACTGCCCGACGTGAACCGGCCGTTCCGCGGCTGGAAGATGACGTTCTTCGAGGGCGGCGTGCACGTGCCGTACATGCTCCGCTGGCCCGCGCGCGTTCCGGCCGGGCAGGTCTACGACGCGCCGGTACACCACTTCGACCTCTACGCGACGGCGGCCGCGGCGGCAGGCGCGCCGATGCCGGCGAACCGCACGATGGACGGCGTCGACCTCGTGCCTTACGCGGTCGGCGAGGCGTCCGGCGTGCCGCACGAGACGCTGTTCTGGACGCAGTCGCACTACCGCGCGGTGCGGCACGGGGACTGGAAGCTCCAGCGCAGCGGTCCCAACGACGAGTTCCTGTGGCTGTTCGACCTCGCCTCCGATCCGACGGAACAGCACAACCTGGCCACGGCGCGGCCCGACAAGGTCGCCGAACTCGACGCGCTCCTCGCGGCGCACCTGGCCGAACAGGCGCCGCCGCTCTGGTCCTCGCGCGCCGCGGGCGCGGTCAGCATCGACAAGCACGTGAACCAGCCCGAATCCCCGGACGACGAGTACATCTACTACCCGAACTGATGGCGACCGGGCCGGCCGACGCCGTTTCGATGTCGCGGCGGTCAGCGCCTTGGATCGTGCCGGCGGCCACCGGCGGAGAGGAACCGCTTCTCGTAGATCCACGCGATCTCCCTTCCGTCCCAGACGAAGCACAGGCGCCGCGTCCGCCGGACCCGGGAGAGCAGCTTCGGGCGGGAGACCGCGGCACATTCGCCGCCCGGGTGTCGAACGCTCTCGTAGACGATGCCGTTCGCCCCGTCCTCCCGCAGCCCCGCCGCAAGACGCCTGCCGGCGGAGTGATCGTTGACGGCATGGACCTCCGGGTAGTCCGACCGCCGTCCCCTCAAGTCATGCAGGTCGCCGACCAGGTCCAGGCCAAACGCGCTCATGTCGACCTCGATGCGTCCCTGCCCCGTAGCGCGCAGGAACCGTTCACGGTGGTGCTTCGACTCGGCGACCGCGGTCTCGAGTTCCCGGCCCGCGTAGAACACGCCATACGAACCGTCGCTGAAGCGGCTGCCCTCCGGGTTGACGTGCGTGAAGGCGGCCATGACGACGCTCGTCCCGGGGCCGCTGACCCGGTCGTCCGGCGCCACGAGGTGCAACGCCCCGACTTCCGTTCTCACGCGTGGATTGGTGAGCGCCTCCACCTCCAGGACGGCGTCCAGGTCTGCGGGGTCAACGACTCGCTCGAAGAGCGGGACCGGGGGAAACCGGCTCGGCAGGATACGCCAGCAGGGCCTCCAATCGACCCGCGAGACGCGGATCGTCAAGCGCCGCCGGTCTCTGCGTCCAGGTACTGCCGCACCACGTAGAGGTCCGCGACCTGCCCGGAGAGCATCCGGTCCAGCGCCGACGCCCCGCCGAACGGATACGCCGCATTCGGGCGTTTCACCCACGCGTCCGCTGCCGCCTCATCCGGCAGCAGCACCTGCAGCGCCCGGTAGATGCCCAGACAGTAGGAGATGCGCTCGAGGGTGTCCTTCGGGAGGGCCGACCCGCTCTTCTTCCACTTGAAGAAGGTGGACCGCGCGGTCACCCCCAGCAGGATCATCTGTTGATCGACCGAGAGCCCCCAGAGGTCTGCGATGCGGAGGAACGCGCGCAACGCGGGACCCGAGAGACGGCTTCGGTCGAGATCTGCCCCGGCTTGTGCTTGCGCGGCCATCGTCGTCCATTTGTGTCTTCTTTAGACGTTATAGTCCAAAAATGGACTTCAAGGCAACAGCCCCAGACCGCCCCGGGCACCTCAACCGCCAGCCGCCGGCACCAGCCGCACGATGTCCCACCCCGTCCCGTGCTCAAGCAGCAGGTACACCAGCCCGTCCACGCCGACCTCGACGTCCCGGATGCGCGCCAGATCCTCGATCAGGGTCTCCCGCTCGACCAACCGGTCGCCGTCGACCTCGACCCGGAAAAGATCCGTCGCCCGCAGGGACCCGACGAGCATGTGGTTCCGCCAGGACGGGAACGCGTCGCCCTCGTAGAAGACGAAGCTCGAGACGGCGGGCGCCGGCGTGAGATCCACGACCGGCTGCTCGATGTCGGCAAGATCGAACGTGATGCCGAGTTCCTTCCCGTACTCCACGGGCGTGCCGTCGTAGTCGACGCCCTTCGAGGTGAGCGGCCAGCCGTAGTTGCGCCCGGGCAGCAGCAGGTTGATCTCGTCGCCGCCGCGCGGGCCCATCTCCGTGCTCCACAGCTGCCCGGTGCGGCGATTGAACTCGAGGCCCTCCGGGGCCCGGTGCCCGTACGTCCAGGTGGTCGGCCACGCTCCGGGCACGTCGACGAAGGGGTTGTCCGCCGGAACGCGGCCATCGTCGTGCATGCGGTGGATCTTGCCGTAGGGCTCGCCCAGGTCCTGGATGCCGTGAGAGGTGGACAACCCCTTGAAGCCGACGCTGATGAAGACGTGCCCGTCGTCATCGAAACAGATCCGGCCCCCGGCGGCCATGTCCGTCCGCCACGTGTATCGCTCGACCCCCACGCCCCAGAGGGTCTCCTCATCGACCCAGCGGCCGTCCTCGATCCGTCCCCGGACGAGCCGGCTCATCGACACCGCGCCGCCGACCGCGTTGCAGTCGATGCAGCGATCCCCGTACTGCAGGTAGATCCACCCGTTGCGCTCGTAGTCCGGGTGCGTCGCCACCTCCATGAGCCAGCCCAACCCGTGCGGCCGATTGGGCCAGCGTCCGTCGGGGTCGTCGTTCACATCTACCTTCGGGGTGCCTTCGATGGCCGGCAAGACCACACCGCCGGCAGAGACGATGCGCACGCCCCGCCGCTTTTCGGTCAAGAGGAACCCGCCATCGGGCAGCGGTGCAATCGAGTAGATCTTCCAGGCGGACCCGGAAGCGAACGCCTCGATGCGGAAGTCGTGCAGCTCGCTGGCGACGGTCCCTTCGGGGATCGCCAGCGGCATGTCCCGTCGCGTGTCCCAGCGGGAAATGTCGGCACGCAGATCAGCGATGTAGATCGCGAGCTTGCGGATCTCCGCCGCCGGCAGGACCTCGGACCAGCCAGGCATGCCCTGCCCCGGGAAGCCGTTGGCGATGCTCGCCGCGATCTCCCCGGCGGAGTCGCCGTACCGGAGTGCAACGCCCTGGAGGGGCGTCCCCAGCGCGGTGCCTTCGAGGTGGTCGCCGTGGCAGACGCTGCAGTGCTCGCTGTAGGCCAGGGACAGGGGGTCGATCTCGTATCTCTGGGCGTGGGCTTGGAGCCCGACGCCGGCGACCGCCAGGCCGCCGATGAGCAGCGGCGTGATGGGCCCTGTCACCCTAAGAGGCATATCGCGACCCGGCGATTGTCTTTTCGACAGAACGCACTTGAGACGGAACCGGCCGGTTCGTTTCCTACTGCCGATTCCATCCCGTTCTTTCACTCGCGAACTCGAATGCGCGACTCCTCCACAATCCAGAGTTGGCCATCGACGGCGGCGCTGGAGAGTACCCCGACCAACCGTGTCGCTGCCTCGACGATGTGGTCGCGAGCCTGGCTGTCCAGCCTGAATACGACGAGCCCCGGATACGCGCTCGGAGGGTACGTTCTGATGTCCGCGAAGTCTGTGTCGAACGTGACGATCACTCGGCCCTCGCGCAGGCAAACCGCCGCCAAGTCAGAGTCCCGCGCTCCCACAAGACCTTGGTCCACCACGGTTGCCGCGTCATGGCCCGCGCCCCGAAACACTTCCACGAGATCGACCGGCAGATTTTCGCCTAGCTTGAACCGCACGCAGCCTTCTCTAGGGCCCCAACGAAACCACCCGTTCGTTGGCCAAGGCCGCGGCATAGGCGATGGCGGCCCGGACGGCATCGCGCGAGACCGATGGGTAACTGCGGGTGATTGCCTCCGAGTCCAGGCCGGAAGCGAGATTGTCCAAGACCGTGCTCACGAGGACTCGCGTACCGGCGATGCATGCCTTCCCGTGACAGACCTCTGGATCCACCGTGATGTGCTCGCGCCAATCCATGGTTACGCTCCTCTCGACACTCGCGTCAAGCGTACTCTCTTCGTGAGACGACGGTCGGCGGCGGCGGTCGATCAGCGAGGACCACGCCGTCAACCCGCGCCCGCCGGCGCCAACCGCACGATCCGCCCCCCGGAGGCGTGCTCGAGCAACAGGTACACCAGCCCGTCCGCGCCCACTTCGACGTCACGAATCCGTGCCAGGTCGGTGATCAGCGTCTCCCTGTGCACCGCCCGGTCGCCGTCCACCTCCACCCGGTACAGCTCCGTCGCCTTCAGCGTGCCGACGAGCATCTGGTTGCGCCAGGCCGGGAACGCGTCGCCTTCGTAGAACACGAAACTCGACACGGCGGGCGACGGCGTGAGGTCGACCACCGGCTGCTCGATGTCCGCGAGGTCGAACGTGATGCCGAGCTCCTTGCCGTATTCCACCGGCGTCCCGTCGTAGTCGACCCCCTTCGAGGTGAGCGGCCATCCGTAGTTGCGGCCGGGCAGCAGCAGGTTGATCTCGTCGCCGCCGCGCGGGCCCATCTCCGTGCTCCACACCCGCCCCGTCCGGTGATCGCACTCGAGGCCCTGCGGGCTCCGGTGCCCGTACGTCCAGGCGGTGGGCTGGGCCTCCGCGTCATCGAGGAACGGGTTGTCGGCCGGGACGCTCCCGTCGTCGTGCACGCGGTGGATCTTCCCGTACGGCTCGCCGAGGTCCTGGATGCCGTAGTAGTTGACCGGGCCCTTCATGCCGACGCTGATGTACAGGCGCCGCGCGTCGTCAAAGCAGAGGCGCCCCCCGGCGGCCATGTCCGGCATGGCCGAGTAGTCCTCGACGGGCGCGCTCCAGACCGTCTCCTCGTCGACCCAGCGGCCGTCGTCGATGCGCCCCCGGACGACCTTGTTCATCGACACCGGGCCGCCGACGGCGTTGCAGTCGTCGCAGCGGTCGCCGAAGTGCAGGTAGACCCACCCGTTGTCCGCGTAGTCCGGATGCGCCGCGACCTCCATCATCCAGCCCGTGCCGAACTCGAGGGCCACGAGCGGTACGGTGAAAGCGTCCGCGTGGGCCGCCGGCGTGCCTTCGACCAGCGGCGACGGTTCGCCGTCGGCGGAGACGAGGCGCAGACCCCGTTTCTTCTCCGTCACCAGGAACCGCCCGTCGGGGAGCGGCGAGATGGAGTAGGGCAGCGGGTCCAGCCCTTCGGCGAAGGTCTCGATCCGGAAGTCGTGCGACTCGCTGCGGACCGTCCCCTCCGGGATCTCGAGCGCCATCCCCACCCTGAAGTCCCGGCCGAGATCGGAGCGCCGCTCCGAGATGTAGATCGCGAGCTTGCGGATCTCCGTCTCGGGCAGGATGTCGGCCCAGCCCGGCATCCCCCGCGCCGGGAAGCCGTTGGCGATGCTCGCGCCGATCTCCTCGACGGTCTCCCCGTGCACGAAGTCCACGCCCACCAGCGGCGTCCCCAACCCGGTCCCCTCCATGTGCTCGCCGTGACAGGCGCTGCAGTTCTCGACGTAGGCGACGGCCAGGGGCTCGTGGGTGACGCTCTCGTAGTAGAGGTAGGCGACGACGCCGATGCCGACCAGCACGACGCCGCCGATGGCGAGGAGGGTGATGCCGAGAATGCGGCGGGCGGTCATTCCGGCGGGCGGCCTCTACGCAACACCAGTTCTGGATGTCGCGATAGCCGGCGCACCAGTAATCCGCCGACGGCAACGTCCTCGATCACGAGATGCGTACCCGCATGCCCAACGCCCGGGTGATCCGCATCACGGTTGCAAACGTCGGATTGCCGTCCGCCGACAGAGCCTTGTAGAGCCCCTCGCGGCTCATGCCCGTCTCGCGCGCGAGTCCAGCCATGTTGCCCGCACGCGCCACGTCGTTCAGCGCCGCCCGGATGAGGCTGCCGTCACCCGGATCCTCGTCAGCGCACGCCTGGACGTAGAGCCGTGCATCCTCGGGGGTGCGCAGATGGTCGGCTGCATCCCACTTGCTGAAAGTCTCCGTCATGTCTGCCTCCAGGCCTTCGCCAAACGCCCGGCGCGCTCCACGTCCCGCTGCTGGGTGCCCTTGTCGCCGCCGCACAGCAGGACTACCGCGTTCCCATCGCGCAGGCAATAGAGCCGGTAGCCGGGGCCGTGGTGCACGCGCATCTCGAACAGACCTTCACCCACCGCCTTGACGTCCCCCACGTTGCCAAGGGACACGTTGCGCAGACGCGCGTTGATCCGCGCCACCGCACCACGGTCTCGCAGGCCGCGGATCCAGCGCCTGAACGTCGCGCTCTCGATCACGTCGACCATCCGGAGGAATGTTAACTATGGTTGACAATTTCGGTCAAACGCAGAAGACGTAGATCGTGCTCGCCCGACGGCTTGCGCCACATGACCGTGATACTATCGTCAAGTGACGACGTGCTTCGGAGGAGCCGATGAACCTGCAAGCCTATGCCGATCCCGGAGGCCTGCCTTCGGGTCAGTCCGCTCGGGTGGCCCGACTCCTTGGCATACGGGAGCCGGATGTGGTCGGTGACCTCCAGCTTGCGAGGCGCCTCGCCGACGGCCTGCATCCGGCAGCCGTCTCCGCCCTGGAGGATGTGCTCGGCAGAAAGCTGGTAATCGGTCCAATCATTCCCGAAGCCACGCTGCGCAGGGCTCGCAAGGCCGGCAAGCTCCTGTCCAGAACCCACAGCGAACGACTCTACGACATCGGGCGGGTGCTCGATGCCATCAGCCTTGTCTACCACGGAGACCGGCAGGGCATCGAGACGTTTCTCAATCGCCCGCACCCGCTCCTGGACGACGAAACGCCCTTCGACGTCGCGAGATCGAGTTCAGCCGGCACCGAAGCGGTCCTGAACCTGCTGCGGCGTCTTGAAGCCAGTGTTGCCGTCTAATGACCACTCGGGTCCTCCGGGACGCGACTCGGGCCTATCGCATAGGTGACCGCGACGGCCGGTTTCCTGTCTGGAGCGCCGAAGGGGCTCGGCAGGTCGCCGCAAGGTGGCACGACCTTGGCGAGGACGTGATTTACGCCTCGGAACGTTACTCCACCGCCCTGCTCGAGAAACTCGTCTACTGCAACGGCGTGCTTCCTCCGAACCAGCACTTCGTCGAAGTCTCGATACCGGAAGGGGTGAGCTACGAGGTCGTCACCAAGGACTCCCTCCCCGACTGGTCTCACCCCGGTTGTACGTCCGCCCGCGCCTTCGGCAGCAAGTGGTACCGGGAGTCGCGAAGCGCAATCCTGTTCGTACCCTCCGTGGTTGCGCGCATGGAGCGGAACATCATCCTCAACGCCAGGCACCCGGACTGGGTGTCCAAGCGCATTAATGTGGGCCTTGAGCAGCCCGTGTACTGGGACCAACGACTGTTCCTGGGGTCGCCGTAGCGAAGCGACCCCGACCGCTCAGAAATCCAGCGGCAGCCCGTGTTCGGCGAGCACCCGGTCGCGTTGCTCGATGAGGATCGGATCCACGTCGCCAAGCTCGGTCGCCACGGCTTCGTACATGTTCCGCAGACCCTCGGGCGTCGGGCATACCGCTTCCGGGAACAGCCGCACGACCTGCGAGAAGTAGACCCAGTAGATGTCCACGGCGCTGAGCGGGTCGCCGACGATGTAACGGCGGCCGGCGTCGCGCTGCGCGTGGAGCTGGGCGGTGAGCCGGTCCAGCACCGGCCTGGCGCGTTCGACGGCCCCGGCCGCCGCCGCGTCGCTGTAGCCGTACTGGTCGTACATCGGATTCCGGAGGCGCGCCCGGGCGACCCGTTCCGGACCGACGCGCCCGAGCATGACGAGCCGCATGTCCCAGATGAAGCCGTTCTCGCCGATCAACTCGTTCGAGAGACCCACCATCAACATGCGATCGTCCCGGTCCGGCGGCACGAGGGAAGGGCCGGAGCCCAGGCGCTCCGCGAGGTTCAGGATCTCGAGCCAGCCCGCGCGCGGCGCCTCGTCGTTGTACACCGCCACCGGTGCGTTCCGGTGGCCGGTCCACGCCACGAGGTCCTCGTTCTGGGCGCCCCCCACCTGCAGCACCGGCACGTAGGGCACGCCGTGGTGATCGAGGATCGCGCGGGCGGACATGCTGTAGGGCGCCGGCGCATGGGCCGTGAGCGCCAGGCGCAGGCCGTCCATTTCGCGCGCTACGGCTGGCTCGATGTAGTTCATGGGTCCTCCAGGTGTGGAAACAGAGAAGCCGGCGTCGGCAGCTAACCGGGCGTCCAGACCGCGAAAAGAAACTCCACGCCGAACAGCACCACGAGCAGCGCATGAATCGCCAAGTAACCCGCAAAGCCGGTAATCCAGAACGCGAGGAGCCTCGGTACCGTGGGCTTGAAGACGAAATAGGAGAGTACGAGGAGCACGAGCCCTGAAATCAGGGCGGCGATGTCGGGCGACCACCCCAGGAGCTCGTCGGCCCCCTTTGCGAGCAGGTGCGCGACCGCCGCGATGCCGAGCACCCGACCGTAAGGCGTCGGCCGAATCTGCAGGATGTAGCGAGCACAGACAGCCCCGATGCCCGCGGTCACGAGGATCCTGAGAACGACCGCCAACGCAACCAGGAGTACGTCTGTCGTGAACACGATGACCCCTCGTTGACACCACGTCTTTTGGTGCAGCCAAGTATGCACGGCTTCCAGCACGGGCGAACCACAAGCGTCGCCTCCACCGTGCCGCCATTGGCATCGCGGCACGATCTGGGGTGTCATGGCCCCGCCACCGAAACGCAGGGGGAAACCCGCACGATGCTGCAACCGATCGACATGAACGCCTGCGAAGCCGTCGGCCACGGCGCGCGGCGTCCCGAGGACGTGGCCGTGAGCGTGGACGGCGCGGTCTGGCTCTCCGACCAGGGCGGCGCCTGCGCGATGATCGACGGCACCGACGCACTCGCACGCAGTGGCGATGCCGGCGGCGCGCCGAACGGCATCAACTTCGACCTCGAGGGCCGCATCGTGATCGCGAACTTCGGCGGGCCGGACGACGGGTACGGGCCGCTGCAGCGCTTCGACCCCGCCACCGGAGAGGTCGAGATCCTGGTCGGCGAGATCGATGGACGCCGCCTCTACGGCTGCAACTACCCGCTCGTCGACTCCCGCGGCAGGATCTGGTGCAGCCACTCCACGTGGGACGCATCCGTGGGGCTTTCCGGCGCCGGCGCCGACGACGGCTTCGTGTTCCGGCTGGACCCGGACGGGTCCGTGCGCGTGCTGGCGGAGGGCATCCGCCTGGCCAACGGCATCGCGATGGACTACGACGAGCAGCACCTCTTCGTCTGCGAGACCACCGCCTGCAACGTGCTGCGCTACGCCATCGAGGACGACGGCAGCCTGGGCGCTCCCCAACGATACGGCCCGGTTCTGGGCCTCGACCTTCCGGCCATGCCGGACCAGCGCCCGCTGCCGGTCGAATGGCGCAGCCGCCTCGGCCTCACCGACGGCTGCGGCTTCGACGTGGACGGCAACCTCTGGGTGACCCTCGTGATGGCGAACAAGGTGATCGCGATCACGCCGGAGGGGGACGTCGTGACCATGCTGGACGACCCGGAAGGGAAGCTGATGCGCAACCCGACGAACGTGAGCTGGGGCGGCGACGGCCTGCGGGACCTCTACATCGGGAGCATCACGTCGGACTACGTGGTGAAGGCGCCGAGCCCGGTGCCCGGGATGGCGCAGGCGTATCAGCGGCCGTGACGCGCCCGGGCGTCAGGTGATGTCGAAGCCCTCGACGCGAGACCGCAGTTCGTCCTTGCTCACTTCCTCGAGCTTCTCGCCCACCATCCAGCGGTAGCCGAACGGATCCAGGAACGTACCGCGGCGCTCCCCGTCCGCCTGCTCGGCCACCTGGTGGAGGACCTCGGCGCCGGCCGCCACCAGGCGGCGGGCGGTCTCGTCCGCGTCCGCGACGCGGATGTGCAGGGCCGCGCTCGAGCCGCCGAGCGACCGCGGGCTCCGCGCGCCGAAATCCGGGAACTCGTCGGAGAGATAGAGCGTGGCGCCCCCGATGCTGATCTCGGAGTGCCCGATCCTGCCTTCGGGGTCCGTGAACCGGGCGCCGGTCTCGACGGCCCCGAACGCTTTCTCGTAGAACGCGATCGCCGCGGCGCAGTCGTGGGGGGAGAGATAGGGCGTGAGCTGGACGTCGGTCACGGTGGGCTCCAATTGAAACAGACGCGCCCGATGCTCTCACGTCGCCGGGGGCGAACCAACTGGAGGGTCAGCCGCCCCTACTCGCCCCTACTCGCCCCAGAGCACCCGAATGCCCCGCGTGTAGGCGATCGGCATCACGGTCAGGTGATCCTCGTCCGGGAAGATCCTGACCGTCAGTTCCAGCGAGGGATAGCGGCGCACGGTGAGGCGCTCCGCCATCGTCGCCACCGTGGAAACGATCTGCGCCCCGGACCAGACCGGATGGGCGGCCTCCGCCTCGCCGGCGCTGAGAAACACCTTGGCTTTCAGGTCCTCGTTCTTCGCATGCCAGGCCGCTTCCATGTCGAGCCACGGCTGGTAGGCGGCCGGGCTGCTGATGATGTACTTGGCGAAACTCTCGGGCCTGTTGAGCAGGACGTACAGACCGAACTGGCCGCCGCCGGAGTGACCGGCGTAGCCCTGATCGTGCAGGTCCATGCGGTACTCCCCGGCCAGCATCGGGCGCAACTGGTTGACCAGGAAATCGAGAAACCCCGGGGCGCCGCCGATCGCCTCCGCCGGCATCGCCGCGAACATCGGTCCCATCAGCGACTTGTCCGGGATGAAGTCGTAGCTGCGGCGGCGCTGGAACTCCGCCGCGTTGGTGTCGGCCGGTGCGCCCACCGCCACGACGATCAGCTCGGGCGAAAAGCCGAGCGCATCTCCGGTCAGCGCCCCCTGGATTAGTTCCAGGTTGTTGTCGGTGATCCAGAGTGTCGGATAGGCCCTGTCCGTGTGGTGGTAGCTGGCCGGCAGGTAGACCCGGACCTCGTGGTCCCACTCCCACCCCTCGGCACGCACCAGGCGCACCGAGTCCACCGTGCCCCGGGTGGGTATCCTGCTGTCCGGGCTGTACCGAGCCATCACGTCGTCCGGCATGTTGACGGACCGCATCATCTCCGCCAGCTCGTCCGCCTGTTCCTGGGCGATCGCCGTGAGGCTCGAGAGAGTCAGCCCCAGAACAACGCCCCCCATCACCCGTTGCACGAGCTTGGTCATTTCCGATCTCCTCTGGTTCAAAGCTCCGCCTCAGACCGCCAGCGCCATGGCGTTCCTGCGCGGGTCCCCCCGGGCGTGGGCCGTTCCGTCGGCGTCCAGGAAGATGCCCTCGAACGAGCCGAGTTCCCAGTTCCACGGACTCACCACGGCCCAGGCGATCCCGCGCTCCGCCGCGACGGTGCGCACCTGCTCGTCGAGGTCGACCTCGATGAGCAGCGTCCCTTGCGGGCCGGTGTAGGGAGCGCCTCCGAACGACGGCCGGTCGACCGATTCGCCGATCGGGATGCCGAAGTCGAGCATGTTCGTCGTGTTGTGCAGGATGTTCTGCAGCAGGCTTCCGCTCGGCGATCCGGACGCCAGGATCGGCCGCTCGCCGTCGAAGACGATATTGGGGCAGACGTCAATACGAGGTTCCGCGCAAGGTTTGCGTCGCCGAGCAGGAGGGCGATAGGTATAGACGGCGTGACTGACGGTGTCGCACATAGTTTGCGGCGTATCGGTCATCCCGTGGACCAAGGGTCGACGACCTCGACTCCCGTGCCTTCGAAGTCCCGTACGTTTCGCGTAACGAGGCTGGCGCCGCGCGAACGGGATATCGCGGCGATCTGGCAGTCGGCCTCCCCAATTGGCCGCCCGGCTTCTCGGCGGTCCGCGGCGATGTCCGCGTAGGCTCGGGCCGCGGCACTGTCGAACGGCAGAATCCGCTCGGTGAAGCCTCGTTCTATCCACTGACGCATGGCAGCCTCAAGGGCGCTACGTCGCCTTCCTGCTGGCAGGATCGCGACGCCGAAACGCAACTCCGCTTCGCTTACCGCGGTCAGATGCATCGCTGCAGCGTCGCGCTCGGCTATCCACGCGACGACACTCGGAGTCGGCGATGGCCGCATGAGCTCCGAAGCGACATTGGTGTCTAGGATTAGCATGCCGACCGCTCAGGAGAAATCGGGAGGCTCTCGCAACGGACCGCGGCGAGGAGGAAGTTCCAGTTCCACGCCGCCTAGGGGCGCGAAGCACTCGCGGGTAAACGCTGCAAGGTCTCGAGGACCCGTGCGGTCACGGTTCACGGCATCGCGGAGGATGAGGCGTACCTCCTCCTCCATCGAACGGTGATGCTCGGCGGCGCGCACTCTCAGGCGCGTCTTCACTTCGTTGTCGAGATTGCGGATCGTTATGCTCGCAATTCGCCGTGCTTCCAAGTGGCTGGACACGGTCAAAACTACGACATGCTTGCAGTGCAAGCAAGCTCTGTGCGATCGGCCGTGCGCAACTGCCGACGTCGAGTTCGTTCGGCGCTACCTGCGGGCCGAGTGCGGCAAGGGCTGACCCATGCTGGTCGTGGTCGTCATGAAAGCCGGGGCGACGAGCAGGCGCTCGACCGCCACCGAACCTGCGGACGCCGCCACTCAGGCAACCGTCGGATCGTAGAATCCCAGCGCCGCGTACATGTCGAACCCAAGAAGACGCCTAACCTCCGGCGATAGTTCGGCCATGCGTTCCCGCGGCACGTTCAGGTACTGGTTCTCTTCCTGCCGCACCCAGCCCAGGGAATAGGTCAGGATCACGCCGTAGCGCCAGTCCTGTGACCTGTTGGCCCCCGCGCCATGCAGCGTTCCGCCCATCCAGAACAGCACCGCGCCGGCCGGCATCTCCGCGCTCAGAATCTCGTCGGGCCTGGCCTTTCGGTCAGCAGGCCATTTGTGGCTGCCTGGCACCAGCAGAGTGGCGCCGTTGTCCGCGCGGAACTCCGTGACCGCCCACATGCTGGCCACGATGATGTTGGGGCGCGGCAAGGGGAAAAACGTGAACGAACTCTCCTCCCGGTGCAGCACCTGCTCGCGCGCGCCGGGACCTACTTCGATGGTTGCCGAGACATGCAACTGGTAGCCGTGCTCGCTATTGGGCAGCAGGTGGGTGTCGCAGACGTGCCGGCTCAACGGGTGTGCCACGAGGCGATCGGTGACGCTCGCCGAGCGTGAAACTAGGGCGGAAACGCGCCGCGTGCGGCCGGGGTAGAACTTCCTCGGGTCATCGTCCTCGATCACCCGCGCGTTCGCCATGTGTGGTGCCAGCTCGTCCCTGATGGACTGCCGTAGTTCGGCGTCCATGACTCCGGTAACCACGGCACATCCGGCTTCGCCCAACGCCTCGGCAATGTCGCTGGCGGACGTGCCGGCAGAAAACTGAGGTATAGACATCTGGCCTTCTCCACCCTTTGGACTGCGCCGGTCGCAGGCCCAACACGCGGTCTAACGTGGCGTACGCATCATACTCGGGCTGATTCCAGAGCGGGTTGTACGAATGGGCGCGGCAAAGCTCATTGAGGCTCAGAATAACTTTGAAAAGTCAACATGTTGCGAGTTACTGCCGCCGCACGCGCAGGAATCTCGACGACCGTACCATGCCCCACTCGCGGCTCCGGCGCCGCACCAACGCGATGATCTAGTCGGTGCGGGTGTACGACAAATCTCTGGTAGGCGAGCCAGCCGTCCGGCGGTCGTGGTTTGTCGGGAGAGGATGCGGGAGCCACCGCGGGCACTCCATTCTTGCGGGTACTTCCACATCCGAGGAACGGAGGACACCGCGATGGCGACAGGGACCGTCGCCGACGAGCGCAGGGAACGCAAGCGCGCGTTGGCAAGGGCGAGGGACGAGTTGGAGGCGGCGATGACGAAGTACGCGTCGGCGGCGGTGGCGGCGTCGTCGGCGGACTGTCCGGGGTCGCATCCGGCGCTCGTCGAC
>JAJDTI010000170.1 GCA_022827245.1 Pseudomonadales bacterium
GAGGCGGCGAAGCGAAGGGAATGCTCTCGAATGGAGCGCGGCCCCATCCGCGAGCCCGCGAGGAACGGCGAGCCTTCGTCGAAAGGAACCCCGTAGACGGCGATGTCGGCGTCGAGCGCGTCGAGGTCCGTTTCGATCCGCGCCCGCAGGAACGAGGGGATCCCAACGAACGGTCGGTTGAGCTTGATTCCGGAGCGGCGGCTGCTCGAGGTCATGGGGGTTCTCCGGTTGGCGTTCGAGTCACGTGGCCGCAAGTGTCGCCCATCAGGTAGCGCGGCCCGGCGCCGAGACGCCCGGCCACGTCATCGGGGTTGTAGAGGGCGCACTGGTCGAGGGACAGGCACCCGCAACCGATGCACGAAGAAAGCTGGTCCCGGATTCGCTCGAGGGCAGCGATCCGTTCGTCGAGCCACGGCTTCCATCGCGTCGCGAGATCGTGCCAGTCCGCGCGGGTCGGCGTGCGGCCCGCGGGGAGATCGGCGAGAACCGCGCGGATCTCCTCGAGCGACAGGCCTACCCGCTTCGCGGCCAGGATGAAGGAGACCCGCCGGATCACGTCGCGCGTGTAGCACCGCTGGTTGCCCGCCGTCCGGATCGAGCCGATGAGCGCCTTGTCCTCGTAGAAGCGAAGCGCCGACGTGTTGACGCCCGTCCTGCGGGCGACCTCGCCGATCGACAAGGTGACCTTCTGACGCCGCGCGGCGCCCATGGGGCTCACGATGCTGGTGGGGTTGACTTCAACATTACTTGAAGTTTTAGCATGGCCCCGGACACGGTTCAACCCCGCTCGCGGCAATGGAATTCCGTCATGCACGAAGACGCAGACGCGCCCCGGACCAACTCTCCGTCCAGGTCCGCGCCCCTGCCCCCGCCCTCGAGCGCGCGCGTGCCCCCGCCCGACCCCGCATCGCCGGAGCGCCCGCGGGTCGGCTGGCGCGAGGTGCTGACGCGGGAGCACCTTCCCCGGCTCCTCGTGTTGTGCCTCGCCATCTGGCTCCACGCCGCCAACACGATGCTGGCCGCGACCACGATGCCGGAGGCGGTCGGCGACATCGGCGGCCTGCGCCTCATCAGTTGGGCGTTCGCCCTGTATCTCATGGGCTCGATCGTGGCCGCGACGGCGGTGAGCGCGTTCGTCGCCGGGCACGGCCTTCACCGCACCATGCTGGTCGCAACCCTGGTGTATACGCTCGGCTGCGTCATCTGCGCGAGCGCGCCGGCGATGCCGGTGCTGCTCGCGGGACGCACCGTGCAGGGGCTCGGCGGCGGCGCGCTCGTCGCCCTCGTCTACGTCGCCCAGGACCGCTTCTTCCCGAATCGGCTCGTGCCGCGGATCGTCGCGTGCCTCTCGGTGGTGTGGATGATGTCGGCCCTGTGCGGGCCGCTCATCGGCGGGGCGTTCGCCACCGCCGGCCTGTGGCGGTTCGCGTTCTGGTCGTTCGCGCTCCAGGGTCTCGTCCTCGCCGCGCTTGTCCATCCCCTGCTCGCGCGAGCCGATTCGGACGCGGTGCTCGAGGCGCGTCCGGTTCCGGCCGCGCGCCTTGCGCTCGTCGCCGGGGCGATCCTCGCGATCTCGTCCGCGGGCGCGGTCCGCTCGGTCGCCGTGGCCGCCGCGCTCCTTGCGGTGGGGTGCCTTTGCCTGTGGCAGTTCGCCGCACGCGATTCCGCGGAGGGCGCGGGCCGGTCACGACTCCTGCCGAGCCACGCCACCGACCTCCGCCATCCAGTCGGCTGCGGCATCGCGATGACGTTCCTCCTCTGCCTTTGCATGATGTCCTTCGTCGTGTACGGCCCGATACTGCTCATCCGGCTCTATCACCTGACACCGCTCGAGGCCGGCTTCGCCATCGTGACCGAGTCGATCGGCTGGACCGCGGGCGCGTTCTTTCTTTCGGGGCTCGCCCCGGCGCGCGAGGGCGGACTGATTCGGCTCGGCAGCGCGCTCTTCCTCGCCGGTCTCGCGGCCCAGGCGTGGTTCGTGCCCCAGGGTCCGCTCTGGCTCGTCGTCGCGTCGGCGTTCCTCGGCACCGCCGGGTTCGGCATGATCTGGGGCTACGTCATCAAGCGCGTCGTCGCGAACGCGAGCGGCGAGGATCGGGCGCGGGCGGGCTCCATGCTGCCAAGCGCCCAACAGACCGCATTCGCGCTCGGCGCCGCGCTCACCGGCATCATCGCCGGCGCGCTCGGCTTCGAGCGGTTGACCCAGGCCGAGGAGTTCCGGATGGCGGCGGTGTGGCTGTTCGCCGGGTTCGTGCCGCCGGCGCTCCTCGGCAATCTCCTCGCGTGGCGCTTCAGCGCCCTCATCAACGCCCCTCGCCTCGCTCGCTCTCCGTCGGGCCGACGGTCTGAACGGCCGGGCATGACCGGGCGGGGAGAAGCCGCGCCGGCCCGTCGCGCGACCGAAGAGCAGGACTGACGTGCACCGGCACGGGGGAACGGCGTATCTTGTTCGCGGTCCGCCTGTCGGAGCGAGCACGATGCAAGGCACGGTGATCGCCAGCGACTATGCCGAGGACGGCTACGTCGTCGTCCGCGACGCGTTCCCGCGCGCCGAGGTCGAGTCGCTCCTCGCCGAGGCGACCCGGATCTGCCGTGGCGAGCTCGGGCCCCTCGACGGGCTCGAGCCCGTGTCCGCGCACGACCCGGACGAAGCGGTGCTCCGCCGCTACATCGCGTGCCACGTCGTCCACAAGCTCTCGCCCGCGTTCGGGCGCCTGCTGCACGACGAGCGGCTCGTCGACGTGACCCGCGTCCTCATCGGGCCCAACGTCAAGTGCGCGCACTCGGTGCTCTTCATCAAATCGCCCGGCGAGCCCGGGAACGCGTGGCACCAGGACGAGTTCTTCATTCCGAGCCGGGACCGCTCGATCACCACCGCCTGGATCGCGCTCGACGACGCCACCGTCGAGAACGGCTGTCTGCACCTCCTCCCCGGCTCGCATCGGGCGGGCGTGCTCTACCCGATGCGCCGGCACCACAATCCGGACCTCGACCGGGCCGAGGAAGCCTTCGGGTTCCCGCACGCGCCGGAAGACGCCGTCGCGGTCGAGATCGAAGCGGGCTCCGTCGTGTTCTTCAACGGCTACCTCCTGCACGGCTCGTACCCGAACCGGTCCGAGTCGAGCTTCCGTCGTTCGGTCCAGTTCGTGTACCTGAGCGCGGAGTCGCTGCTCCCGTGGGACCAGGTGACCCGCGGGCCGACGACCCGCGACTACCGCGACATCATCATGGTGAGCGGCGAGGACCCGTACGCCTACAAGGGCGTCGAGGACATCGGCCGCGCATACCTCAGAAAGGGCGGCCCGACCCCCGCGGACATCGCCGAGGCGGCCGAGCACGCGGAATGGAGCGCGGGATGAAACGGAAGCATGCCGATGTACGCCTGGAGCCCGGGCGACCGTTGAAGGCCACCGCCGGGATCGACGTCCCGGCCGACGAAGTCTGGGGGGTCATCGCAGAACCGGGAAACCTCGCGCGCTGTCACCCTTTCTGCGCGGCGACGGAAGTGGAGCGATGGCCCGGAACCGGCTCGCGGGACTCCATCACCTACTACAGCGGCATTCGCTACCAGCGGAACTTCGTGTCCTGGCAGGAGGGCGTCGGCTACGACATCGAGCTCGGCGATCCGCCCAATCAGACCGCGCGGGTGCGGTGGAGAATCGAGCCGACCTCTCGGCGGACCTGCCGCTTCTCGATTGAAGTCGTTCCCTTGCTCAAGTCGGATCTCAGCGACGAGAAGAAACGCGCCTACCAGGAGCGCCTCTTCGGCGAAGTGCTCCAGCACTATCTCGAGTGCGTCGTCGCGGGCGTCAAGTTCTTCGCGACGACCGGGCAGGCAGTGGTCAAGGACCAGTTCGGCACGAACCCCCTCTACTCTGACCGGGCGTAGAGGGCTGCGAAGCCAGCTGCTCCGGGTGCCGTCACGGCGTCCGGCGCACCAGGAACAGCACGAACACCGCGCCGATCGAGGTGGTCAGCACGCCGATCGGCAATTCCTGCGGGGCCAGCAGCGTGCGCGCGGCGATATCGCTGGACAGCAGCAGGGCGGCGCCGATCACGGCCGAGGTCAGCATCAGCGCGCCATGCAGCGGGCCGACGAGACCACGCGCCAGATGGGGCACCATCAAGCCGATGAAGCCGATCACGCCGCTCAGCGCGACAAAGCTGGCGGTCGCAAAGGCACAGACCAGGAAGGTCAACTGCCGAAAGCGGGTGACGTTCACACCCAAGGTGACCGCGGCGTCGTCGCCGGCCAGCAACGCATCCAGGGACCGGTGAGCGACCACCACGAGGGCGCCGATTGCCGCCAGCCCGGCCGCCGCAATGGGCAGCACCTCCCAATTCGCAAGGCCCAGCCCGCCCAGCGTCCAGAACAACACGGAATGGGCCGCGCGCTGGTCGCCAGCGAAGATGAGATAGTACGTCAGCGACAGGAACAGGAACGAGACCGCCAGGCCGGCCAGCACCATCTGGCTGGCCCCCTGCCGTGCCAACCGGCCAAACAGGCCGAGCACGATCAGCGAGGCGATGAGACCACCGGCGAACGCCGCCGCCGGCAGCGTCCAGAATCCCAGCACGTTGCCGGTGACCGTGATCACCACCACCGCGCCCGCCGCCGCGCCGGACGAC
>JAJDTI010000054.1 GCA_022827245.1 Pseudomonadales bacterium
GTCGCGGGGCGGGCGGTCGAGCGGGTCGCGTCGGACCTCGCGGGGATCGAGCGGGCGACGAGCGTCAACCTCCTGCTCGGCACGCCGGAGATCATGCTCGTGTTCAACGCCGTGGACCGGGAGGACCTGCTGGCGGTGCTCGAGAACGAGATTGCCGCGGTGGAAGGAGTGGCGCGGGTGGAACTCCACACCGCCATCGACATCCGCAAGTACAAGACGGGCTACGCGCGGCTGGTGTACGAGTCATGAGGATCGACGGCACCGACGAGGCCATCATGGCCGTCCTGCAGCAGGACGGGCGGCTCAGCAACCGGGAGGTCGCGCGCCGACTGGAGATCTCCGAGGGCCAGGTGCGCCAGCGCCTGCGCAAGCTGCTGAACGGCGGCGCGGTCCGCTTCGACGCGGTCACCGACGGTAGGGCGATGGGCATCGACTTCATCGCATTCGTCAAGGTGTCGGTGGTGCCGAAGCACCTCGAGGCGTTCCTGCGGACCTGTGCGGAGTTCGAGGACGTCTGGTACCTCGCGGCCCTGTCGGGCCGCTTCAACGTGTTGGCGGGGCTGTGCACGGAGAACGCGATCGACGCGATGCACATCGTCAACCGCCGCTTGCGGCCCCTCGACGGCGTCAACGAGATCGAAGTGCGGCAGGTATCCGGCGCGATCAAGCACGACTACCACGAGATCGTGGTTCCCCGGGAGTAGCGTTCCGTACCTTCGGGTGGACCCGCACGCCGGGTTTCGCCGGGGCGCTCCATGGAACGCCAGTCCTTCGTGTGGCAGCCCGGACACTGTCGATATTCGTTGTCTCATGTGCGGGACGGTTACGCGATATCGCATTAGAGGTCCGAAACCTGAGATAAGTCGCTCCAAATGTGGTTGGCACGCTACGTTCTTTTGACTTAGACTCGGGGAGTCAACTCACGTTCGGAGGGGAGCAAGATGGCGCAATACGATCTGGTCGTTCGCGGCGGCACGATCATCGACGGTACGCAGTTGCCGCGGTTCAAGGGAGACGTCGGGATCAAGGACGGCCTGATCGCGAAGATCGGCCGCATTCCGGCCGGCGCAGGGGAGCGGGAGCTGCCGGCGGAGGGGCTCATCGTCGCCCCGGGCTTCGTGGACCTGCACACGCACTACGATGCGCAGATTCACTGGGATCCGTACTGCACGATCTCGGGTTGGCACGGCGTGACCTCCGTGGTGCTCGGCAACTGCGGTTTCGGCTTTGCGCCGTGCCATCCGCAGGACCGTGAGCGTTCGTTGCTGATGATGACGCGCAACGAGCAGATTCCGTACGACTCGATGAAGGAGGGGATGCCCTGGAACTGGATCACCTTCCCGGAGTGGCTCGAAAACCTGCAGCGCATTCCGAAGGGCGTCAATATCGTGAGCTTCGTTCCCGTGTCGCCGCTGATGGTCTACGTCATGGGTCTGGAGGCGGCGAAGTCCCGCCCCGCGACGAAGGCGGAGCAGAAGGAGATGCAGCGGCTGCTGAACGAGGCGATGGACGCGGGCGCGCTGGGATTCTCCGTGCAGCGCCTGGGCGAGCACTCGCTGCAGGCGGACTTCGACGGGACGCCGATGCCGACGGACTGCATGGCCGACGAGGATGTGCTGGTGCTGGCGGATGTGCTGCGGGAACGCGGCGAAGGGTTCATCCAGATCACACAGGCGCAAGGGGGCGACCCGGTGCGCTCGGGCGACGCGGTGAAGAGCGCGGACCGGGCGTTTCTCGAGACGCTCGCCGAACGTTCGCAGCGACCGGTGCTGCACAACGTCATCGCGGCGAGCGACGATCGCCCCGAGTTTCACAAGAGCGAGATCGAGTGGGTCCGGGACTGCAACAATCGCGGCCTGCGGATCATTGGCCAGGGCGCATGCGTCCGGACCTGGTTCTCGTTCACGCTGGACCTGTGGAACCTGTACGACCACAGCCCCGCGTGGAACGCACTGACGCAGGGTACGCGCGAGGAACGCCTGACCAGGATGGCCGACCCCGCGCGGCGCGGCCAGTTGAAGGAGGAAGAGCCGATGCTCGCCTCGATCGGCGAGCAGACGCGGCCGAAAAACCTGACCATCGTGCGCGTACCCGATGGCAACGCCGATCTTGGCAAGTACGTGGGACGCAAGCTCTCCGACATTGCCGAGGACGAGGGCAAGGATCCCGTGGACGCGATGCTGGACATCGCGGTGGCGGGCAACCTCGACGTGGAATTCCGCGGCGGGGACGCCACCAGCACCAACCCGGACATGGTGGCGGAGCTGATGCGGGACCCGTTCATCGTCGCCGGCGTTTCCGACGGCGGTGCGCACGTGAAGTTCTTCACTGGCGGGTCGTACACGACGGACCTCCTGACGTGGCTGGTGCGGGATACGGGCAAGCTGACGCTCGAGGAAGCGCACTTCCACCTGAGCTACCTGCCGGCGCAGGCGGCGGGCTTCTCGGACCGGGGGTTCCTGAAGGAGGGTGCCCCCGCGGACATCGTGGTGTACGACCTCGAGAACCTGAAGCGTGTTCCGGAGTGGGATTACGAGATCGCACAGGACTTCCCCGCCAACGAGTGGCGCCGCGTGCAGCGCGCGCAAGGCTACCGGTGGGTGATGGTCAACGGTACGATCACGTTCGAGGACGACGAGTGCACGGGCGCCACGCCGGGGCAGCTGCTGCTGAACCGGCGGATCTTCAGCGCCCGGGAAAGCGCGGCGATGGCCGCCGGCTGATCGCAGTCGCGAGCGGGCGGCAGCGCGTCGACGCTGCGGCCCGCATGCTGGCGGGCCTCATGCGACCGGCCTCGAGCAGCGCCTGCAAGCTTGCGCCGTAGGAGTTTCGCGCCAGCGAAACTCCCAACGCGACCGTTAGGTCGCGCTAGCGTGCCTCCAGGGGCGGTCTGAGCCGCCCCACCGCTTCGATGGGCTCAACCGGTCCACTCGGTGCTGCGGGCTTTCCCGCCGGGTCCGCTGTACGCCGCCGAGAAACCCGGTTCGCGACTGAATTCCGGCAGGTCGATGCCGGAGACAGCCTGCTCCCAATGGTCCATCAGGCGGTCTTCCGCCGGATAGTCGAACGCATCCTGGGCGTTTCGCGTTAAGATGCGGTCGGTTCGCTACGCGAAGCGGTAGTGACGGCTGGCACGGACCGTCCGGCGGGACCCGGGCGGCGGGAAGACGGGGGAGGCGCCATGAACACACCACTCAAGAAGGAATACTCGAATCTGGGGTTCGACCCCGACGCGTTGCGCGAGAAGTACCGCGCGGAGCGCGACAAGCGCATGCGGGACGACGGGGACGACCAGTTCCTGCGCACCATGGACGACTATGCGCACTACGCCGACGAGGACCCGTTCGTCGAGGAGCCCCTGGAGCGGGACGCCATCGACCGGGAGGTCGACGTGGTCGTCATCGGCGGCGGCTTCAGCGGCATGATGGCCTTGGCGCGGCTGAAGGAACGCGGCGTGGAGGACGTCCTGCTGATCGAGTCCGGGGCGGACCTCGGCGGCACCTGGTACTGGAACCGCTATCCCGGATCGCAGTGCGACATCGAGTCCTACTGCTACCTGCCGCTCCTCGAGGAGCTCGATTACATGCCGAAGGAGAAATACTCGTACGCGCCGGAGATCTACGAGCACTGCCAGCGCATCGGCGAGTACTATGGCCTTTACGACCTGTCGCTCTTCCAGACGCGGGTCACCGAGTTGCGCTGGAGCGAGGACGACAGCCGCTGGCTGGTGTCGACCCATCGGGGAGACGACCTGCGGGCACGTTTCGTCATCCAGGCGGCGGGCACGGCGAACACCCCGAAGCTGCCGGGCATCGAGGGGATTCACGACTACCGGGGGCACTCCTTCCACACCTGCCGCTGGGACTACGACTACACCGGCGGCGATCATAGCGGTGGCCTGACGAAGCTCGCCGACAAGCGGGTCGCGATGATCGGCACCGGCTGCACGTCCATCCAGGCGGTCCCGTACGTCGGCGAGCACGCGAAGGAACTCTACGTGTTCCAGCGCACGCCCTCGTCCGTGGACGCGCGCGGCAACACGCTGACGGACGAGGAGTGGTACAAGTCCCTCGAGCCGGGCTGGCAGCGCGCGCGGCGCGAGAACTTCGCCGACATCGTGGTCGGCCGTCCGTTCGAGGAAGACCTCGTGGCGGACGGTTGGACGGACATCTTCCGGCGGGTGCAGTCGCTGCTGCCGCCGGAGGAAGCGGTCGAGGGGGATCCGGAGGAGCTCGCCTTCGCGGCAGAGGTCGAGGACTTCCGCAAGATGAACGAGGTCCGCGAGCGGGTGGACAAGACCGTGAAGGACCCCGGCACCCGGGAGGCGCTCAAGCCCTGGTACCGCCAGTTCTGCAAGCGCCCGACGTTCAACGACGAGTACCTCGCGACCTTCAACCGTCCGAACGTGCACCTGGTCGATGTGAGCGAGCGCAAGGGCGTAGACCGCATCACCGAGAAGGGCGTCGTCGCCAACGGCGTCGAGTACGAGGTCGACTGCATCATCTACGCGACCGGCTTCGAGATCACCTCGTCACCGCGGCGGCGCATCAACTTCGACGTCGTCGGCCGGGGCGGCAAGTCGCTGTTCGAGCACTGGGACCAGGGCCTGCAGACCCTGCACGGCCTGTCGAGCCACGGCTTCCCGAACTGGTTCTTCATCGGCGTGAACCAGAACGGGCTGTCGGTGAACATGACGGCCATGTTCGACGACCAGGCACGGCACGTCGCCTACATCATCGACGAGGTGCTCGGGCGCGGCCGCACGGTGGCGGAAGTGACGGCGGAGGCGGAAGCGGAGTGGGTCGCGGAGATCCGCCGACTCGCGTTCGCGAACCGGGACTTCCTCGAGTCCTGCACCCCCGGCTACTACAACAACGAAGGGGAACTCGACGACCCGAGCAAGGGTCTCGCGACCCAGGCGTACGCCCCGGGCATCAACGCGTTCAACGCGCTGCTCGCCGATTGGCGGGAGCAGGGGGACCTCCAGGGGTTCGAACTCCGCTGAGGGTTCTCCCGAGTCGGTCCTCCGCGCTACGTGCCTGTCGCCGAACGAACGCGGACCCCTCCTACGATCCGAAGTGCGCCCGGACCCGGATGCCGTACGTCCTGGGCGTCGTGAACTGGCCGCCGACGTTCTCGAGCGCGGCCGGGGTGCTGAAGATGACGCGGTTCACCGCGGGTGTCGAGGTCGCCGAGGGTCCGCGCAGCACTTCGATGCGCTCGAGGTCGAAGCCGGGTTCTGGTGCATGGTTCACCCGCTCAGCTGCCTTGGACCGGTTCTGCGCATTCGGAAACGCGTTTGTCAACGCGAAAGTCGGATCGAGCGGCTATCATCGCGACTAAACGACACCCACAACGGATGTTCAGCGCGGAAAACACATGACAGACGACGCAGGACGACCACGGGCAC
Source organism: Pseudomonadales bacterium (assembly GCA_022827245.1). Taxonomy (GTDB): domain Bacteria; phylum Pseudomonadota; class Gammaproteobacteria; order Pseudomonadales; family Azotimanducaceae; genus VXNE01. The sequence goes on from JAJDTI010000054.1 coordinate 5,411, forward strand.
CGATGGCCCAGGCCGAACTGGACGCGGCGATGCTCGAGCGGATGCGGGGCCTCGCGGGCACGCAGTTGCGCATCGACCACTCGGTGAACAACGACATGGCGACGCCTCTGGCGGTGGAGCGGTTCGCCGACGCCATCGGCGATCCCAACCCGCTCTGGCGGGACGCGGACCGCGCGGCGTCGAGCGTCTACGGGGCGCCCGTGGCCCCGCCGTCGTTCGTGATGGGCTGCTTTTCCGGGCTGCAGTTCGGCTGGCCGGGGCTCGGGTCCTTCCACTCCAGCAGCGAACTGGTCTTCCACCTGCCGGTGTACGTCGGGGACACGATACGCGCGTCGTGTCTCTACGAGGGCTTCGACGGACCGCGGCCAAGTTCGTTCGCCGAGACGATGGTCGTGGACCGCTTCCGCAACCGGTACCGCAACCAGCGCGGCGAACTGGTGGCGGAGATCCGCTGGTACGTCATGAACTTCATGCGCCAGAAGGCCGGGGGCGCCGGTGGTTCCGGGCAGGGGACCGACGCGGGCCTTCCCCACCGGTGGACGGAGGAGGAGGTCGAGGCCATCGAGGCGGAAGTGCTCGCCGAGGAATCGCGGGGCCCCGAGCCGCGTTGGTGGGAGGACGTGCAAGTGGGCGACCCGCTCGAGCCGATCGTCAAGGGTCCCATCGGCATGACCGACGAGGTCGCCTACGTCGCGGCCGGAGGACCGCCGATCCCGCGGGTGGCGGCGAACGGCGTGTCGCTGCGGCAGTATCGGAAACACCCGGCGTGGGCGTTTCGCGATCCCGAGACGATGGCCCTCGAGCCGATCTACGCGGTGCACTACAACCGGGCGGCGGCGAACGCCATGGGGGTGGCCCTGCAGTACGACGTCGGTTTCCAGCGGCAGTGCTGGCACATCCACCAGCTTACGCACTGGATGGGGGACCACGCCTGGATCCGGGAAGCGAACGCGCAGTACCGGCGCTTCGTCTTCCACGGCGACGTGATCCGCATGGGCGGGGAGGTCGTCGAGAAGTTCGCTGCGGACGACGGGGAGGCCTGCGTGCGCGTGCGGACCTGGTCGCGCAACCAGCGTGGGGAGGAGGTGATGCCGGGCGGGGCCGTCATCGCGTTGCCGCGGCGGGGCGCCGCGTCGCCGGCAGAACGGCGGCTGCGCTGGTCCGCCGTCCGCGTGCCTGAAAAGTGACGCCGGCGGGGCCTCAGAAGTGCAGGATGAACCGCGCCCGCATCGTCCGGGGCTCCAGCGGATGGAAATGCGTGTCGAGGACGCCGTCCGCGGGCTCCCCGGCGAGGCGGGAAGCGTAGTAGTAGGCGATATCGTCGTCCCGCGAGTCGAGGACGTTAAACAGGTCGAGCGCGAACTCTGCTCGTCGGTAGTGCCAGGCGACGCCGGCATGCATGAGCCACGAGCCGTCGGAACGCACGGACCCGTCCTCGACCAGGGGCGCTTCCCCGAGATAGCGGGCGTTCAGGCTGGCAACGACCCCCCGTCCCAGCAGCGCGGCCGCGCCGGCGTGGAAGGTGCGTTCCACGGCCCCCGGGATCTCTTCGCCGCCATCCAGTTCGGCGTCGCTCGCGGTGTAAGCGGCGTTGAGCGTCAACCACTCGCGTACCTGCCAGAAGGCGGTGAGTTCGAGACCCTTGCGTACGGAGGCGTCGCTCGGCTCGGTCACCCCGGCGTCGCCGACGTAAACCAGTTCGGAGTCGAGTTCCAGCCAGAAGCCGATGAGGGTGGCGTTGAAGGACGGGTCGGGCTCGAAACGCAGCCCGATCTCGGCGCCTTCGGACGCGGCGAGCACGTCCGGAGCGTTCGCGTCCGCCGACCCTGCCCGGTCTTCGGCCGCGCGCAGCACGCGCACGTCGTTGGAATGGAAACCGCGGCCCCAGTTCAGGTAAGCCTCGAGCCCGTCGGCGACCTCGTAGGCGACGCTGACCTTTGGGCTCGCGAGACGGTCGTCGCCGGCGGTGTCGTCGTCGGAGCGCAGGGCCGAGACGTCCCAGTCGTAGTAGTCCGCGCGCAGGCCCAGTACGCTCCGGAGGCGCTCGCCGAGCCGTAACTCCAGCTCTCCGTACGCCCCGACGGACGCCTCTTCCACGCGGTCGCGCCGACGAACGTGAGTGCGCACGCGGGCCTCGGTCCCGTAGAGCCCCACCTCGTCGATGTCGTCGAGGCGCGCCTCGAGCCCCCAACGGAAGGACACCGGCAGTTCCGCGAGCCATGCGCTGGTATCGCCGTGCAGCCACAGGCCGCGAACCGTGCGGTCGTCGCGCTGCTCGAACTCGTCGCCGCGCGCGGGGTCGTCGAGCAGGTAGGTGAAGTTCGAGAACAGCGTGAAGTCGTAGTCGAGCCACCAGGCGCCGATGCGCCATGACCCGGCGTCGGCCTGCGCGGTGGCGGCGAAGCGCCGGGTCTCGCCGCCGAGATCCGGATCGACGAACCCGGTCCGGTCGAGGCGGCCGTCGCGGACCGCCCGGCGCGGGACCTGGTCGGTGGCGTTCCATTGGCCGTCGTAGCCGTGGAGGGCGGCGCGCACCTCGACGGAGCCGAACCCATGGCCGTAGCCGAGGTGGAACTTGTTCTGTTCGAGGTTCTCGTCCAGGCGCCAGGGACCGTCGTACCGGGTCGCGTCGACGGCGCCAGTGAGCACGCCTTTCCCCAGCAGGGCGCTGCCCGCGCTCATGCCCCGGGCGTAACCGTGTTCCCCCAGCGCGACCTGGAGGACGGGCTCGGGCAGCTCGGTACGGTAGGTGAAGTCGACGCTTCCGGCGGACGAAAAGTCACCCTTCTCGGCGTGGTAGACGCCCTTGCGGTACACGGCGGCCTCGACCATTTCGAGAATGATGAAGTTGAGGTCGAGGTATCCCTGGCCGTGGCCGTGGGTGCGCATGTTGACCGGGACGTCGTCGAGGTGCGCGGAGAAGTCCGTGCCGTGGTCCAGGTTGAAGCCGCGCAGGAAGTACTGGTTGGCCTTGCCGGTGCCGGAGTGCTGGGTGGCCACCATCCCGGGCACCGCTTCGACGAGTTCGCCGACACGCAGCAGGGGCGAGAGGTGGTAGTCGGCGTGGCCGACCGCGCCTTCGGAGGCCGTGGCAGCCGTACCGATGTACCGCTGCGCCCGTCCGTAAACGACGATCTCCTCCTCGATGTGCAGGTGTCCATGGTCGCGCTCGTCGGCTTCGAGAACGATTGGAGTGGCGAGCGCGCAGGCGGCGGCCAGCGCGGCGTGGACCGGGGACGGTGCCGCGGGCCTTGCGGTCGAGGACATGGAGGCGCGTTCCGTGTGGCGCGCGCGACAAGCTATCGGTTGCGTGGCGGGCGGTCAACGGACGAGTGAGTAACGTTCCGTTCTGCGGCGCCAGCCCGTAGACTCGGTTCGTGTATCGGGATCGCTTCACGTCCGGAGACTCGACGTTCCGCGACGGTCCGGCGGAGGAGGAAACCCCATGCAGACCCTGAGTCCCGAGCAGCGCAGACAGTGGCAGGTGGACGGCTACCTGCACCTCGAACAGGTGTTCGATGCCGACGAGGTGAACTTCTACTGCGACCAGATGGACCGCTTCCGGAAGGTACCGGGCTACGAGCCGGACCGCCGGCCGGAGCTGCCCATTGGCCACTACAGCTGGATGGACCACACGCCGGACCTCGACCCCGACGGCTTCATGGACCGGCGGGAACTCCTGACGTACGACCAGGGCTTCATCGACCTGATCGACCGCTCCCCGGTGTTCGATTACATCGTCGACATCATGGGTCCCCACATCCTCCTCAGCATGACCCAGGCGATCGTGCGCCACTCCGGCGAGGACTCGCACTGCTACACGCATACCGACGGCGGCGAGTCCCTGCGCAGGTTCCGCGTCAGCGAGTCGAGTCCGCCGATCGCGATGAAGGCGATGTACCTGCTGACGGACGTCACCGAGCCGGACAGCGGCAACCTGACCGTGTTCCCGGGCAGCCACATGCGCCCGATCCCCTTGCCGGGCGAGCGCACGATCACCCCGTATTCGCCCGGCGCCGCCCAGCTCATGGGCAAGGCCGGCGACGTGTACCTCTTCCCGCACGCGCTGTGGCACGGACCGAGCCGCAACCTCTCCGGCCGCAGCCGGCGCTGCCTGCTCTACAACTACTGCCAGCTCTGGGTGCGGTGCTACGACTACCACACGATTCCGGACGTCGCCCAGCGCTGCACGCCGCGCCAACGGCGCCTGCTGGGCGATCTCGGCTACGACTTCATGCCGGGGTCGTACTTCTACGTGCCGAAGGACCAGGAGGACGTGATCGCGGCCGGCTGATGGAACCGGTCGACCGCAACCTCGTCCGGCGGCTCTGTCGGGAAGCCGGCATTCCCGAGGAGTGGGCCACGGCGCTCGTGCGGCATCGCGGTACCTGCGCCTACTGCGGCCGAAACCTGCTCGCGGACCCGCTCGGCTACGTCACGGCCCACGTCGATCGCCTCTTGCCCCCGCTCCGCTACCCGGACTACGTCGATGTCCGCGAGAACGGTGTCCTGAGCTGCGGTCTATGTATCCGGACGAGGCGGGACTGGGATCCTCTCGATCCCGCGGAGAAGCCGCAGGCGTTGCTTGCGTTGCGTGACCGCCGTCTCGAACTGATCAGACGCGTGGCGCGCTACATCGAGTTGCGCCGCGGGGAGACGGTCGACGCGGAGTTGCGGGCCGTGTCGAACGTGTTGCTGTCCGGGCGCCGTGCACCTGCGGGTACGCCCCGGCTCAGGGTCGTTTCGGGGGAGCCGGCCGACCCGGATTGAACTCCGGTGCGTCCCGTGCCGAACGGGCGCTTCCCGCCCTACCAGCCGACTCCTACCGGCACGCCGGAAATCCAGACATGCCCCCACCAGAGGGCCACGAAGGCGGCTGCGGCCACGGCGGGTGTGAGCCAGCCCAACTCGGCGAGCTTCAGCGACTGACGGCCTCGAACGATCGCCGCGAAGGGCAGCGCGGAAGTCGCCTCCCGGAACGCGGCCCAACTCTCCCCGAACACGCCCTCCTTGCGCCGGTCGATCAGCACCATGCCGAAGCCCGACACCACGGCGAACGCGCCGAAGAAGAGCAGCGACGGGACGTCCCCGTTCGCGAGCACGTGGCTGAGCGACCACACCAGGATGCCGCTCTGCACCGGGTGGCGCGTGATCCGCATGACGCCCGTCACGGGCACTTCCTCGCCCTCGTCGAGCACCACGCCGACGGTGCTCGGGTTGCGGGCCAGCAGGCCTCCGATGACCAGCAGGAGCGCGACGGGCATGAGCACCAGCGGCACCCAGCGCAGCCACTCCGCGGTAGGCCACAGGAGCATGCTCGGCGTAGTGGCGTTGTAGGCGTGGATCAGCAGCACCAGCACGACGAGCGACACCACGGAGTAGAGCCCGATGTAGGGCCTTTCGCCCATCGCTTCTACCAAGTGGTCGCGCAGGCCGGTACTCGTCACGCCCAGGTGCTGCGCTGCGAACAGGAACGCCCAGAGGGCCAGCCAGGACAGTTCGGTCATCTCGGTTTCCCCTCCCGACCAGGAGCCGTCGATTCTATGTCCTGCCGCCATGGCCGTGGGAGGCCGGATTTGGCGCGGGCGGGCCGCCTGCGGCCATGCAGATCTCGCCGGGCTTGACCTCGGGCGGAGCAGCTATCGCAGAAGCAGCGCGGGATCCACGATCCAGCCTTCGTGCTCGCGGTCCGGCGGCACGCCGAAGTCCGGCTGTCGACTGGCCCATGCAGCCTGGACGGCACACAGCACGGCGTCGAGCAGGTCTGCCGTCGTGTCGTCGACGAGTTCTTCCAACATCGTGTCGCTGACGGCTACGCGCACGCCATAGCGCTGCCGGCACGTCTCTGCCCTGAGCGCGTGCGCGATGTTGCGCCGGGCCTGCTCGTGAGCGGGTTTGTGTTTCCGCTCGTGCTTGTAGCTCCGCGTGCGTGCCAGGGAGTCGGCCACGAGCGCCGGGTAGGCTTCGAGGATGGTCCTGTCGGAGTCGTTCCGCGCGCAGGGCACGATGTTGGCGGCACTCCGCAGGAGCCGGGGCGCGCCCTGGAAGAACATCTTGCCCACGGGCTGGTAGTGCAGCTTCATGGGACTTTGGGACCTGGCGAGCCTGTCGGTCTCGCGCAGGTGCTCTTTCTGGCCGGCCGGGCGGGCGTTTCGATAGTCGTTCAACGCCTGCTCGAACGCCGACTTGCCCAGCTGCGCCACGTGGATTACGCAATCGCGCCAGCCGGAGGGCCATCCGAGCGCATCGACCAGGACTTGGGGTTGGGCAAACGGCAGGTCGATAGCGGCGACCCACGGGCCGTCCCGCGCGAGCAACCCTTCGAACTCGGTGAAACTCGAGAGCCTGAGGATGCTTCGCACGACGAGTTCATGGTCGGCCAGATCGCAGTCCGCGACGGTGATCGGTTTGCGTTTCGTTGGGGCGCTGGTGAAGTCCACGCCTAAGATGCGCGGTCCCGACTGCGTGCGCCTGGCATGCGCGGTCGGGATCTGCCTGATCGTCACGTCGGCGTGCAGGCCCACTCTCGCGGCCATGTTCACGAGCTTGTCGATGGTGAACTTGCTGATGCGGCCGTTTACCAATTCGCTCACCCGTGACCGGGGCACACCCAGCCTTTCGGCCGCGACGTGTTGCGTGATGCCTTCCTGGGCGATGTAGGCCTCGAGGACATCCATGAGTTCGGCCCGAAGTTTGAGATTGCGGGCCTCCTCGGGCGAGTCGGCGACCGCCTCCCACACGCTGGTGTACGTCTCCACTTTCACGGTCGTTGGTCCTGTCGCAGCCTTAGGCGCAGGTCCTTGAAACGGTTGCGCGCGGTGTCGATGTCGGTTTTTTTCGTCACTCTCGACTTCTTCTTGAACACGTGCAGTACGTAGATCGCCTCGCCGATGTTCGCCACCACGTATAGGGCCCGATAGGCGTTGCCGTCGTCCCGAATCCGGATTTCACGAACGCCGGCGCCCACGGTCGACATCGGCCTCCAGTCGTTTGGATCGCGTCCATGTTGGAGCCGGTCGATCTGTCGCCCGATGTCCTGGCGCGCGCTCTTCGGGAGGGCTCGCAGATCGTCGAGGGCCGAGCCAACGAAATGCACCCTCCTCACGCGGGAAAAGGTCTCAAAATTGAGACATGGCGTCAAGTCCGCGGGGTCGGCGAACGGAGCAGGCCCGACATCCTGCTAATCGCTCATCCACTCCCCCGGTCGACGGGCTTCGCCGTCCTTGATCACCCATTCGAGATTGGCGAGTGCCGAAACGTCCTGCAGCGGGTCGCCGCGCACGACGATCAGATCGGCGCGCTTGCCGATCTCGACCGTGCCGACCTGGTCCAGGATGCCCATCATGCGGGCCGGCGTGACGGTGGCGGCGCGCAGCACTTCCGCGGGGGTCATGCCTGCGTCGGCCATGAGTTCCAGTTCGCGCAGCGCCGTCGGTCCGTGGAACGCGTGCACCATGTGGGGCCAGCCGCCGCTGTCCGTCCCCATGACGATGGGCACGGCGGATTCGTGATACCGCATCAGGGCGTTCTGGAGGCCGCGGACCACGGATGCGACCCACGCTTCCGAAAGCTGCCAGTCGGCGTACCAGCGCGCGAACCACTCGGGCAGCGAGGGCGCGACGGTCCGCATGAAGGTCGTGCCCCATCGGTCCCACGCGGCAGGGTCCCGCGCGGTCTCGCGCTCGACTTCGGGTACCGTGAGGCGCACCCGCGGCGTGTCGGCCACCCCGGGGCGGTGCCGGTCGGCGAACCCGTCGACGATCGCCATCGTGGTCATGACGTGCATGCCGGCCTCCCGCATCCGTTCCACCTGTCCTGCCTGGGGGTCGTCGAGGACCAGGTGGGTCAGCGCGTGCGCACCGAGTCCGAGCGCGATCTCCACGCCGCGGTGGTCGTTGACGTGGACGTAGATCTGGCGTTCGTGATCCCGCGCGCGCCGGCCGATCACGTCGAGCATCTCCGGCGTGTGTGTCTCGAGCGTGTCGAGCGGCGCACCGAAGCCGTACGTTGCGGCCACCTTCACCCCGACCAGGTTGTCGATACCGTCGTATTCGCGGTACAGCGCGTCCACGTCCTCCGGGGTCGCGGACGCACGCCAGCGTGGCGCCCAGTACTCGGAGAGCGCAGGACCGTCCATGTAGCCGCCGGGATTGTGGAACGTCGGGCCCAGGGCCATCACGCGCGGGCCGACGCCTCCCGAAGCCAGGTAGGCCTGGATCTCGCGCAGCACGCTCGAAGCGATGGCCGCGTCGAGCACCGTCGTTACGCCATTGGCCAGGTGCCCCCGCAGATGGCGGTACATGAGGGTGCGGCGGGTCTCGGCGCTGTCCTGGCGGAACACGGCGCCGGGCACGGCCTGGAAGTGGACGTGGCTGTCGATGAGCCCTGGCAGCACCGTTGCGCCCGCAGCGTCGAGAATGCGGGTTTCGGGCGGGACCGGGTTCCCGAACGAGACGATCCTGCCGTCCCGGATGTGGATCGACGTGCGCCGCGCCGGCGCGCCTGTGCCGTCGATCAGCGAGGCGTTGACGATGGCGAGCGACGCACCTGCGTCGTCGGCGGTGTCCGGGGGAGCGGCGGCCGCCGCCGGTACGGCCAGAGACCAGAGCACGGCGTGGGCCGCGGCTCGAAACGCGGTCACCCGGAGCGACCTGCGGTGACGTCGGAAGTCTCGCTGCGCGAAACTCCTGCGGCGCAAGCGGCTATTCCCCGAAGCCCCCGAAGGCCCGTACCGCTTCGCGCGCCACGTCGATGACGGGCGTCGGGAAGATCCCGAAGGCGACGATGGCGGCGCCGAGCACGCTGGCCGCGGCGATGCCTTCGATCGACCGGCCGGACCCTTCGACGGCGGTCTCGTCGTCCGGCGTCCGGATCATGCTGAAGACGATGCGCAGGTAGTAGTAGATGCCGATCGCGCTGCCGATCACGAGGGCCCAGAGGAGCGCCCAGAGTTCTCCCTCGATGCCGGCGGCGAACAGGTAGAACTTCGCGATGAACCCGACCGTGAGCGGGATGCCGGCCAGGGAGAGCGCGGCGGCGGTGAGGATGGCGGCGAGCACCGGGCGGCGCCAGAAGAGTCCGGCGTAGGACGCCAGGGACTCGGTGTCGGCGGGCGCGCCGGTCGAGAGGACCGTCATGACCCCGAACGCCGCGAGCGTCATCAGGAAGTACCCCGCCAGGTAGAACATGCCCGTCTCGAGCGCCATGGCCGGGCTCGCGAGGGCGGACACCACGAGCACCGCGATGAGCAGATACCCGATGTGGGCGATGGAGGAGTACGCCAGGATGCGCTTCAGGTTGTCCTGCAGCAGCGCGAGCAGGTTGCCGACGATCATCGAGACGATCGCGATGAGCGAGACGGCCAGAAACAGCGCCTCGTGGGAGAGCAGGTCCGTCTCCACCAGGTAGCGCAGCAGCACCGCGAGCACGCCGCCCTTCGAGACCGTCGCGACGAACCCCGTCACCGGCGCGGGAGCGCCCTGGTAGACGTCGGGCGTCCACATGTGGAACGGCACGAGGGACAGCTTGAAGGCGACGGCGGCGAGGATCATGACCTGCCCGACGATGACCAGCGGGTCGGCGCTCGCGCCGAGGACGACGCCGAAGGCCATCGTGCCGACGGCGGCGTAGACGAGGGCCATGCCGAACAGCATCGTCGTGGACGCGACGCCCGAGAGCACGAGGTACTTCATCGCGGCCTCGAGCGGGGCCTGACCCTCGTCCGGGTAGGCGATCATCGCGTAGAGCGAGATGGAGACGATCTCGAGGCCGAGCAGGAACGCGGCGAAGTGCGCGGCGGATGCCATCGTCATGGCGCCGAGCGTCGCGGTGAGCAGCAGGATGTAGAACTCCTCGCGGTGGGCCCGGGACGCGCGCGCCTCCACGTACCGGTATCCGAGCAGGGCGGTCACGATAGCGGCGAGCAGGAAGAGCCCGTTGAAGAAGTTCGCGAAGGCGTCGATCGTGAGGAACCCGTCGATGTCCTGGACGCCGGCGGCGTTCGACCCGGGCAGCGCCCCGAGCGTCGCGACCAGCGCCGCCAGCGTGAGCCACATCGCCAGGGCGTGGCTGCGGCGGAACGAGACGACCAGGAGCAGCACCAGCAGGGCGCCCGTCAGCACCAGGTAGGGGAGCAGCGCGCTCCAGGCCGCGGCGGTCATGGGGCCTCCCAGAGCAGTTCGATCACGGGCCCGGCCAGGTCGAGCAGGGGTTGCGGGTAGACGCCGATCCATACGAGGGCGGCCATCATCAGCACCATCACGCTCATCTCGCGCCAGCCGAAGTCGCGCATGGCGGGGATGTCCGGGTTGGGCGTGCCCTGGAAGGCACGCTGCAGCAGGACCAGTCCGTACACCGCGGCGACCACGACCCCGAGGGCGCCCGCGACGGTGAGCGGGATGCTCGCCTTGAAGGCGCCTACGAGCACCAGGAACTCGCCGATGAAGTTGCCGAGTCCCGGCATGCCGACGGAGGCGATCACGAAGAACATCGTCACGACCCCCATGCGCGGCGCGCGGACCCACAGCCCGCCCATCCGGGACATCTCGCGGGTGTGCAACCGCTCCTGCAGGGCGCCGGCCATCATGAAGAGCGCCGCCGTGGAGAAGCCGTGGGCGATCATGGTCACGATGGCGCCCTGCATGCCGAGCTCGTTGGTCACTAGCACGCCGTCCACCTCGTGGAAGGCGAACACGCCCAGCAGGACGAACCCCATGTGCGCGACCGAGCTGTAGGCGACCAGGCGCTTGAAGTCCGACTGGCTGTACGCCATGTAGCCGCCGTAGAGGATGCTGAGCGCGCCGAGGAACATCGCCCACCAGGCGAAGTCCGCGGAGGCCTCCGGGAAGAGCGGCACGACGAACCGGATCAGTCCGTACGCGCCCGTCTTCAGCAGGATCCCGGCCAGGATCACGCTGCCGGCGGTGGGCGCCTGGGTGTGGGCGTCGGGCAGCCAGGTGTGGAACGGCACGCCGGGGAGCTTCACCACGAAGGCGACGAAGAAGCCGAGCATCAGGGCGAAGGAGACGTCCCGCGAGATCGCAGCGCCGAGCAGGTCGTGGTAGTTGAACGTCAGGAGCCCCGTCGCGGCGTAGTGGAAGTACACCAGCGCCAGGATGGCGAACAGCATCAGGAGCCCGCTGATCTGGGTGAACAGGAAGAACTTCATGGCCGCGTAGGCCCGCGCCTCGTGTCCCCAGATGGCGATCAGGAAGTACATGGGGATCAGCATGACTTCCCAGAAGAAGAAGAAGAGGAACAGGTCGAAGGCGGTGAAGACCCCGACCACGCCCGCCATCACCCACAGGATGTTGAACTGGAAGAAGCCGTGGCTCCTTTCCGTCTCCGTCCAGGAGGAGACGACGGCGACGATGCCGAGGAACAGCGTCAGCGCCACCAGCATGAGCGACAGCCCGTCCATCGACAGGATGACGTGGATGCCGAAGCGCGGGATCCACTCGATGTACTGGTTGGCGTAGGCGTAGCCGCCCGCCCAGGCCTGGGCGACGTAGAGTCCGGCCGCCACGAAGGTGAGCAGTCCGACCCAGCGCGGCGCGCTCGGATGCACGCGCTCCGCTGCCCAGGCGACCACGCCACCGAGTAGCAGGAAGAGGATGAGCGCCAGGATGTTCACGCGAGGAGCACCAGGACGATCGCGAACGCGGCGAGCAGGCCGATGGCCATGTTGGCGGCGTACCAGCGCAGGTGGCCGCTCTGGGTCAGGGCGATGACGTGGTGGAAGCCGCGGGTGATGCCGGCGGCCGCCGTGTAGACGAAGTCCACGCCGTCGCGCTTGTTCAGGCGCGCGAACCAGACGAACGGCCCGACGAAGACCCGGTCATAGAGGGCGTCGAAGCCCCAGCCGCCGAACCAGAACCGTCGCGTCGCGTCGCCGGCCTGGGACTCCACGAGGCGGTCGAGCTTGAGCTGGCGCCCGTGGAAGATCAGGTAGCCGATGACGATGCCGAGAATCGGCGCCGCCATGGTGAGGATGGCCACGGTCGAGGTGTGGTCCTGCTCGCCGACCCCGCCGTCCGGCAGCACGGAGGCCACCGCTTCGAGGCCGTACCACCCGCCGCCGATGGCGAGGGCGGCCAGCACCAGGAGCGGTCCCCACATGTTGATGTGCGAGTGGTCGTGGGGCTCGGTACGCATTTCCCCAAAGAACGTGATGACCATCATCCGCGTCGTGTAGAGCGCCGTCATGAACGCGGCGATGGCGGCGCCGGCCCAGAAGAAGCTCCCGTACTCGAAGCTCGCGAGCACGATGGCGTCCTTGCTGTAGAAGCCCGAAGTGAACGGCAGCGCGGCGAGCGCGACCGAGCCGATCAGCATGCTGGCGAACGGGATCGGCAGCTTCTTCCACAGCCCGCCCATGCGGAACATGTCCTGCTCGTGGTGAAGCGCCAGGATCACGGACCCGGACGCCAGGAAGAGCAGGGCCTTGAAGAAGGCGTGGGTCATCAGGTGGAAGATCGCCGCGGACCAGGCGCCGACCCCGAGGGCCAGGAACATGTAGCCGATCTGGCTCATGGTGGAGTAGGCGAGCACGCGCTTGATGTCGCGCTGGGTGAGCGCCGTGAACGACGAGATGAAGAGCGTCACGAGCCCCACCGCGGCCACCGCGAACTGGGCGGTGGGCGAGAGCAGGAAGAGGTCGTGGGTGCGGGCGATGAGGTACACGCCGGCCGTCACCATCGTGGCGGCGTGGATGAGCGCGGAGACGGGGGTGGGGCCCGCCATCGCGTCCGGCAGCCAGGTCTGCAGCGGCACCTGCGCGGACTTGCCCACCGCGCCGCCGAGCAGCAGGAGCGCGATGATCGTCACCGTCGTCGAACCGTCCGGCCACAGGTCGCGGGCGCCGGCCATCGCGGCCTGCACCTCGATGGTCCCCACTTCCCGGAACAGCAGGAAGAGGCCGAGTAGCATGGCGGTGTCGCCGACGCGCGTGACCACGAAGGCCTTGCGCGCCGCGTAGCCGTTCTCCGGGTCCTTGTGGAAGAACCCGATCAGCAGGTAGCTGCAGAGCCCGACGCCCTCCCAGCCGAGGAAGAGCACCAGCAGGTTGTCGCCGAGCACGAGCATCAGCATCGCGAACACGAACAGGTTCATGTAGGCGAAGAAGCGGCTGTAGCCCTCCTCGTCCCACATGTAGCCGGTGGCGTAGAGGTGGATGAGGAAGCCGACGCCGGTGATGACGCCCATCATCACGAGGGACAGGCCGTCCAGGTACAGCCGGATGCTCGGGGCGAAGCCGCCGACGTCCATCCAGGTCCAGAGGAAGTAGGCGGTCGGCTCGGCGCCCGCGGCGTAGTAGTCCATGCCGACGAGCAGGGCCACCGCGGCGGCGAGGCCGATGGAGCCGGCCCCCACGAGGCCGGAGAGCCACTTGAGCTGCCGCTGCTCCGAGACGAGGAGCCCGGCGACGAACAGGATGAAGAAGCCCGCCAGGGGCAGCGTCGGGACGAGCCAGAGGAGATCCATGGTGCTTCCCTGCGTCTCCTACCCGTTCAGCTCGCTCGCGGTGTCGATGTCGAGGCTCGCGAAGCGCCGCTCGAGTTGCAGCACGAGGGCGAGCGCCACCGCGACCTCGGCGGCGGCCAGCGCCAGGATCAGCATGAACATGATCTGCCCGTCCGGCTGTCCCCAGCGCGCGCCCGCGGCGACGAAGGCCAGTCCGCAGGCGTTCATCATGATCTCCAGCGACATCAGCAGGAAGATCACGTTGCGGCGCACCAGGACGCCGACGAACCCGATGAGGAACAGCACGGCCGCCACGAACAGCACGTGCTCCAGCGGGACGGCGACGGCGGTCACGACGACGCCTCTTCCGGAGGGAACTCCTTGCGCCCCGGGGCTGAAGGCTCCTCCCGGCGGTCGCTGAGATAGCGGCGGCCGAGATGGTAGGCCCCGACCAGCGCCGCCAGCAGGAGGATGGCCGCGAGTTCGACGGCGAGCAGGTATTCCTGGAACAGGGCGATGCCGACGGCCTTCGGCCCCACGCCCTCGCTCGCGGTGGGTACGGCGTTGCCGACGATCGCGTACATCATCTCGACGAACAGGATCGCCGCGAGGATGCCTGGGCCGATCCAGGCGCGCGGCTCCAGCCAGCGGCGCTCGCGTTCCACGGTGCGCCGGCCGAGGTTCAGCATCATCACCACGAACAGGAACAGGACGACGATCGCGCCCGCGTAGATCACCACCTCGAGAGCGGCGGCGAACGGCGCGCCGAGCAGGTAGAACATCACCGCGATGGCGAGCAGCGACACCACGAGGTAGATGAGCGCGTGCGAGGCGTTCAGGCGCGTCACCACCAGGGCCGCGGCGCCCACGGCGACGGCGGCCGCGATGTAGAAGAGGATCAGGGGGATCAAGACCGTCGCCCTCGCGGGCTGGTGCGTGAATTCTGGGACGGGAGGGGACGAGCCCCTCCCCTACGGGGCCCCGCCTGTTTCATGGCATCAGGCTCCGCGGGTTCTCGGGAGGAGCCTCGTTCTGCGCCTCGCCCTTGTCCTTGCCGGCGATGGTTTTGCCGGCCACCTGCCAGAAGCTGTAGTCGGGGTACTTCCCGGTCCCCGAGATGAGCAGGTGCTCCTTCTCGTAGACCATGTTGTTGCGGTCGAACTCGCACAGCTCGAAGTCGGGCGTGAGCTGAATCGCATAGGTGGGACACGCCTCCTCGCACATGCCGGTGTTGATGCAGCGCGAGAAGTTGATGCGGAAAAACTCCGGGTACCAGCGGCCGTCCTCTTCGCGCTCGGTCTTCTGCAGGGCGATGCAGTCCACCGGGCAGGCGACGGCGCAGAGGTTGCACGCCACGCAGCGCTCCTCGCCGTCCGGGTCCCGCGTCAGCACGATCCGCCCGCGGTAGCGCGGCGCCGCGTAGGGCATCTCTTCGGGGTACTGGACCGTCTCGTTGCGCATGAAGGTGTGCTGCAGGACGGTCCAGAGCGTTCGTAGTTGACTCCACATGTTCAGTCGGCCTTTCAGTCCGAGAGGGCCAGTGCGATGGCGCCGGTCGCCAGCAGGTTCACGAGGGACAGGGGCAGGAGGATCTTCCAGCCGAGGGACATGAGCTGGTCGTAGCGCGGTCGTGGAATGGACGCCCGCAGCAGGACGAAGAAGTTGATGACGATCGCCGTCTTCAGCGCGAACCACACCACCGGGGGCAGGAAGGACGGTCCGAGCCAGCCCCCGAAGAAGAGCGTCACGACGAGCGCCGAGGTCAGCACCATCGCGAGGTATTCGGCGGCCATGATGAAGCCGAACTTCATCCCCGAGTACTCGGTGTGGAAGCCGGCCGTCAGTTCGTGCTCGGCCTCCGGCAGGTCGAAGGGCAGGCGGTGCGACTCGGCGAGTCCGGCGATGAGAAAGATCACGAAGCCCACGACCTGGGGCACGAAGAACCAGAGATCGCGTTGCGCCTCGACGATGTCCACCAGGCTGAAGGACCCGGCGTGGATCACGACGCCCATCACCGAGAGCCCCATGAACACCTCGTAGGTGACCATTTGCGCGGCGGCCCGCAGGCCGCCGAGCATGGCGTACTTGTTGTTGCTCGAAAGGCCCGCCAGCAGCACCCCGTACACGGCCAGCGAGCTCATTGCGAGGAAGAAGAGCAGCGCGATGTTCGAGTCCGCGACGTAGAGGTCGGGCCCGAACGGCACGATGACGTAGGCCATCAGCATCGAGCCCGCGACGATGGCAGGCGCCAGGATGAAGAACGCGCGGTCGCCGAACGGCGGCAGCCAGTCGTCCTTGGTCAGGAGCTTGATGAGGTCGGCGACCGCCTGGAGCGTGCCGAACGGCCCCACGCGGTTCGGGCCCTGGCGGTCCTGCCACCAGCCGAGCAGGCGCCGCTCCCACCAGACGAGGAACAGCGCGAAGAGCAGCGCGCCGACGGCCAGGGGCACGATCAGCGCGTAGCTCCAGTTCCAGGTCCAGTCGAAGGGCATCGCCTCAGCCTCTCGCGATCACGTTCGGGTCGCCGTCGACGGCCACGAAATCGGAATCCGGCACGAGTTCGGCCGCGTCACCGGGGAGCGGGCCGGGCGCCTCGCCGTAACCCACGACCACGGCCGCCGCTCCGCGGGCCATGCTCTCGTCCGTGCGGACGGCGAAGGATGCCCCGAGCGTTGGACCGGTGATGCCGGCGCCGGGCTCGACGCCGATGCGCTCCGCGTCCTCCGGATGGAGCACCAGGTAAGGCGCGCGCCGGCGCGCGAGGATCGGCCACGAACGGGCCGACAGTTCTTCGCTCCCGAACAGTGCATGGGTCGGCACCAGTCGATAGCCGCCGTTCCCGGCGACGGGTTCCGGCGCGTCGCGGAAGTGGGCCGCGCGGTCGTCGCCGGTATCGTCGGCGTCGAACAGTCGCACCCCCGGGTCGCCGCCGCGCAGGGGGCCGCCGACTTCCTGCTGGAACTTGAACACGCTCTGGTTGGAATTCCATCCCGGCGTCCAGACGTACGGCACCACCGAGCCCGGCTGGCCGCCAGTGTTCTCGCCTTCCATGGAGTACGAGAAGGGCGTCTCCGTGTCGACCGTGGTCTTCGGCTCGTGGATGTTCACGTCCGCGCGCATCGCCGTACGCCCGCTGTAGCGGTGCGGCTGCCGCGGAATCTTCTGCTCCGCTTCGACCCGGAAGTCCGCCGCGGGCGCGACGGCCGCGATGCCGGACAGCGCCGGCACGGCACGGGCGCATGCCTGCGCGAGTGCGTTGATGTCGGCCCAGTTGCAGTCGTTGCGGCCCGCGGCGTTGGCCATGCGCGCGATCCACTGCCACGACGGCGCGATCTCGTCGTCGGGCTCGAAGACGCGGTAGAAGCGCTGCGCGCGGCCCTCGTAGTTGACGAACGTTCCCGTGGACTCCGCGTACGTCGCCGCCGGCAGCGCCACGGATGCGGCCTCGGCGGTACGCGTTGCCAACGCGTCGAGGACGATCACCTGGCCGGCGGCTTCTCCTGCCGAGAGGGCGGCGGTCACGCGTTCGGCATCGGCGCGACGGTACAGGTCGTTCTCGAGGACGACGAGGGTGTCCGCTTCGCCGGCGGACATGGTTTCGAGGGCGGCTTCCATCGAGAGGCCGGCCGGCATCGCCGCGACGCCCAGGGTGTTCGCCTCGCCCGAAGCGATCAGCAACGCCGGATCGCCGCCCCGGGCCTTGAGCGCCCAGGCGATGTTGGCTGCCGCCTCGAGGACGCTCGCGTCCGCGCAGCCGGCGCCCGTCACGATGAGCGGACGCTCGGCGTTCGCCAGGGCCGTCGCCGCTGCCTGGACGAACGTGTCGTGTTCCGTGCCGGCATCGGCGAATGCCGGATCCACCCGGTGCGCCGCGGCGAAGCCGGAGCGCGCGATCTCCGTGGGCGTGGCCCGCAGGGTTTCGCGGGCGATGTCGTCGATCCGGGTCGGCAGCACGGAGGCGATGAACACCGGACTCCGGTGGTGCTGCCCGTGACCGCGTATGCCGGCGTCCTGCCAGGCGGGGATCCCGGCGGAGGCGGCCATCTCGAGCGACGTGCCGCGCGCCGCCTGGCGCAGGGCGAGGGCGACCCGGGCGGCGGTGTTCGAGACGTCCTCTCCGAGCACGAGCACGGCGTCGGCCCGCTCGACTTCGGCGAGGGTCGGAATCCGGGCGCCGCCGGCGGCGTGGATGTCGAGCGTCAGGGCCGCGAGTTCGGCGTCCCGGGTCGACAGGCCGTTGCAGAAGTTGTCCTCTCCGACCAGCGTACGCAGGGCGAAGTTCGCCTCCACCGAGGCGCGCGGGGAGCCGATGCCGATGACGCGTCCGGCGCCCAGCGCGGCGGCGGCCGTCTCCACGGCCGCGTCCGCGCCACGGGCTTCGAACACGTCCTCGCTGTCGCGTACTCCGGCGTGGCGGATGCGCGCTTCGGCGTTCACGAAGTGGGAGCCGAACCGTCCCCGGTCACAGAGGAAGTAGCCGTTCACTTCCGCGTGGTAGCGGTTGTGGATGCGCTTCAGGTCGCCGTAGCGTTCGCTCGGAAAGATATTGCACCCGACGGAACAGCCGGGGCAGACCGACGGGGCGGACTGGAGGTCCCACTTGCGCGTGTACTGCCTGGCGAACGGGCGGTCGGTGAACACCCCGGTGGGGCAGACCTCGACCAGGTTCCCGGCGAACTCGCTCTCGAGGACGCCGTCCTCCGCCCTGCCGAAGTACATCCGCCCGCGGGAACCGAACGCCTCGAGGTCCGTGCCGCCGGCGTAGTCGCGGTAGAAACGGACGCACCGGTAGCAGGTGATGCAGCGGTTCATCTCGTGGCCGATGAACGGCCCGAGGTCCTGGTTCTCCCAGGTGCGCTTCGTGCCGCGATACCGGCGGCTCGCGTGGCCGGTCATCACGGTCATGTCCTGCAGGTGGCACTCGCCGCCCTCCTCGCAGACCGGGCAGTCGTGCGGGTGGTTCTCCATGAGCCACTCGATCACGGACTTGCGGAAATCCTCCGCGTGGGGCGCGTCGACGGAGAAGCGCATGCCGTCGCGCACGGAGGTGATGCAGGCCATGACGAGGCGGCCGCGGGTGTCGTCCTCGTCGGCGTATTCGATGGCGGCGCACTGGCGGCACGCCCCGACCGAACCCATCGCCGGATGCCAGCAGAAGTAGGGCAGGTCGAGGTGGTGCGAGAGCACGGCCTCGAGGAGGTTCTGCCCCTCCTCGACCGCGTAGCTCTTCCCGTCGACGACGATGTTAGCCATGGGCGTTACCTGGTCCCGATGCCGACCCGTTTGACCGGGCCGGTCTTGTACGGACAGCCCCCGCGCTCGATGTGCGCCTCGAAGTCCGCCCGGAAGTACTTCAGCGCGCTCGACAGCGGCTCGATGGCCCCGGCGGCGTGCAGGCAGAACGTGTTGCCCGGAGCGCCGATGTAGGCCCCGTTCTTCTCCAGCACCTCGATGTCGCCCGGTCTTCCGCGGCCTTCCTCGATGTCGGTGAGCAGTTCCTCGACCCAGGGCAGCCCTTCCCGGCACGGCGTGCAGAAGCCGCACGACTCCTGCGCGAAGAAGTGCTGCAGGTTGCGGGACAGGTCCACCGGGCACACGGAGTCGTCCATCAGGATCATGGTGCCGGTGCCCATGCGGCTGCCGGCGGCGGCGATGGCGCCGTAGTCCATGGGG
>JAJDTI010000108.1 GCA_022827245.1 Pseudomonadales bacterium
GTCGTGCCGCACTTCACCCTGTTCGGGCGGACGCCGCTCGAGGACGCGGACACCGTCCGGGAGCGCATGCTCCGGGTCCCCGGCGTACGCTCGGCGGCCCCGGTGGTGGTGGCCGCCGGCCTGGTGGCGTCCGACGATCGCATCGTCGGCGTGGAACTGAAGGGGGTGCTGCCGGACCTCTACGAGCCGGTCATCGGCGGCTTCGTGGACGGGGGAACGCTTGCGGACCTGGAAGCCGGCGCCTTTCGCGTCCTGCTGGGTCACGGGGCGATGGAGCAGCTCGGCGTGGCGCCGGGAGACGACGTCACGGTGGTGCTGCCGAACGGAGGCGTGACGCCGTTCGGCGTCTTCCCGCGGCGCAAGACGCTGGCGGTCGCGGGGCGCGTGCGCACCGGTTCGCAGTTGGACGACCGGGCGGCGTACCTGCATGCCGACGACGCGCGTCGCCTCCTGCGCCTCGACGGCGCGTTTCACGGCGTCGAGGCGCGCATCGACGAGGTGCTCCGCGCCCGCGAACTGGGCGAACTCGCCCGGCGCGTGGCGGGCCCGGAACATCTCTTGCTGTCGACCTGGTTCCGTACCCACGGCCCGCTGTATCGCACGATCCAGGTGACGAAGGGCATGATGTTCCTGATCTTCTCGCTGCTCGTGGCCGTGGCTGCCTTCAACCTGGTGTCGAGCCTGGTGATGATCGTGAACGAGCGGCGCTCCGACGTCGCCATCCTGCGCACGATGGGCGGGCGCTCGGGGCTCATCGTGGTCGCCTTCGTCGTGCTGGGGGTTGCCATCAGCGCGCTGGGCGTGGCGCTCGGCCTGCTGCTCGGCCTGGGGCTGGGCGCCCTGACGGAGGACGGCTATGCCTGGATCGAGGGCGTTGCCGGGATCGAGTTGATGGGCGAGTACTTCGTACACCACCTGCCGGTCGAGTTCGCGCCGGCGGACATCGTGCGCGTCGCCGTGACCGCGCTGGGTCTGGGCGCCCTCGCGACCCTGTTCCCGGCGTGGCGGGCGAGCCGGGTGCAGCCGGCGGAAGTGCTTCGACATGAGTGACCCGGCGCCGCTCTCGTGCAGGGGGCTGATCAAGTCGTACGTGCAGGGCGCGACGCGGATTCCCGTGCTCGCCGGCGTTGACCTCGACGTGCCGGCGGGGGAGCGGCTCGCCGTCGTCGGGCGCTCAGGCTCGGGCAAGAGCACGCTCCTGCACGTGCTCGCGGGGCTGCTGGATCCGGACGACGGCCGGGTGCACGTGTTCGGCGAGGAGATCACCGGGGCGAGCCCGGCGCGGCGGGCGGCCCTGCGCAACGCGCACATGGGGTTCGTCTACCAGTTGCATCACCTGCTGCCGGAGTTCACGGCACTCGAGAACGTGGCGATGCCGCGGCTCGTCACCGGCGAGTCGATGCGGCGCGTGGCCCCGGATGCGCGGGCGCTCCTGGCGTCGGTGGGTCTCGAGGAGCGCGTCGAGCATCGGCCGCACGAGCTGTCGGGGGGCGAACGTCAGCGCGTCGCGATCGCCCGCGCGCTGGCGGGGAGCCCTGGCGTGGTGCTGGCCGACGAACCCACGGGCAATCTCGACCGCGAGAGTGCGGCGCAGGTGCTTGCCGCCATGGACGCGCTGGCGGCCGCCACCGGGACGGCGTTCGTCGTCGTCACCCACGACGAAGGGCTCGCGCGCCGGATGGACCGCACGGTCTCCCTCGAGGACGGGGGCCTGCGGTCGTGAACGGCGCGAACGTGCTCTGGATGGCGGGGCGCTACCTCGCTTCGCGGCGCAATCCGCACGCGGCCTTCATCAACTGGGCGTCGTTCGCCGGCCTGACCGCGGGGGTCGTCCTCCTGACGGTGGTCGCCAGCGTGATGAACGGCTTCGACCGCGAGTTGCGCACCCGGCTGCTGGGCGTCGTGCCGCACGTCCTGGCGGTGCCACCGGGCGGCGCATGGGACACGCGGCCCGCCGCCCCGCCCGCCACCCCGCCCGAGGTCCTCTCCAGTCGCCGGTTCTTCGCCGGTTCCGCGGTGGTTGGGGTGCGCGGCAGCGTGCAGCCGCTGCTCCTGTACGGGGTCGATGCCACCGTGCCGGGCGGCCTGGGCCTGGTGGCGCGGCGCATGATCGAGGGATCCGTCGACGATCTCAGCCGCGGCGGCGGCGTGCTGCTCGGGGCCCCGCTCGCTCGGCTGCTGGGCGTAGCGGCGGGAGACCCGGTCGTGCTCGTGGTCACGCTGCCCCGCGGCTCGACGATCGAGCCGCGCGTCGAGCGGTTCACGCTGCGCGGCACGTTCGAGGTGGGCGCGCAGCCGGACTACTCGCTCGCGGTGATCGAACTCGGGGACGTGCAGGCGCGCGGCATCGGCGCGGCGGGCGCGTCCGGCTGGCGGATGCAGCTTGCCGACCCGATGCGGGTCGGCGCGGTGGCGCGCACGCTGCGGGACGACCTGCCGGCGGACTGGGACCTGCGGCTCTGGACGGACCGCTACGGCGACCTGTTTCGCGCGGTGCGCCTGGAGAAGACCCTGATGTTCGTCTTCCTCGCGCTGGTCATCGCGATCGCGGCATTCAACATGGTGTCCGGGCAGACCATGCTCGTGAACGACAAGCGCGCCGACATCGCGATGCTCGAGACCATGGGCGCGCCGACCCGCTTCCTGGTGCAGGTCTTCGTCGTGCAGGGGTTCGCGGTGGCGGTGGTCGGCGTCGCCGCAGGCCTGGCCGCCGGGGTGTTGCTCGCCTGGAACGCGGGACCGGTCGCCGGGGCCCTCTCGGGCCTGCTCGGCGGCAGCATCCTGGACGGCACGCCCTACGACGAACTGCCGGCAGAGGTGCTCGGCTCGGATCTCGCCGTCATCGCGGCGCTGTCGCTCGGGCTGTGCTTCCTCGCCGTGCTGCGCCCGGCGCTGAAGGCGGTGGCGGAGAACCCCGCGCCCGCCCTCCACGCTGCCTGAGAGGGCAACCGACGCCCGTCACGCGGCGGCGCTGGCGCTCCGGCGCGCGCGGCGCTCCCGCCACCTGCGGATCACGTGCAGCCGCCAGAGCACGCGGGCGGTCAGCATCAGCGTGACGCCGCTCACCCAGCCGCAGATCAGGCTGCCGAGGAGGAGCGGCTGCCAGATGTGGCGCAGGTTCCCCTGGAACCAGTCCCAGGACAGTTCGAACTCGCTGGCCGCGACCTCCACGCCAAGCAGCCATGCGCCCAGCCGATAGGCGAAGAAGAACATCGGGGGGAGCGTGAGGGGGTTGGTGACCTGGACGAGCGCGAGGACGATCGGCAGGTTGCAGCGCAGCGCGAGGGCCATGGCGGCGGCGAGGACGGTCTGACCGGGGAACGGGACGAAGGCGCAGAACATCCCCACGAAGCACGCGTTGCCCACCGAGCCGCGGTGGAGGTGCCACAACGCGGGCTCGTGTAGGAGATGTCTTATCGGTCGCAGCAGCGGCCGCTCGCGGATCGAGTCGGCCTTTGGCAGATACCGCTCGAAGAACCCGCGTGGCATAAGCGCATTATGCCCGCTCCCTTGTTCGAGTACGCGTGCGCGGGCCGCTGATCGCCTTCTCGGTGGGCGTGTTCGCGGCCCACCTGCAGCCGGTCCCCGCGGTCGCGGCGGCCGTGATTGCCGCTGCGGCGGCGATCCTGGTGTGCATTTCGGCCTGCCGGGCGCCGGCGGCCGCCGGCCTGGGGTTCGCCTGGGCGGGGTTCGCGATCGCCGCCGCCACGCCTTCCGCGGACACCGGCGTCTGCGATTCGCCCGTGGCCCTGACCGTCGCGGTAGAGGGGCTCCCGGTGCGCGAGGGGCCTTCCATGCGTTTCGAGGGACGCGTGCTCCGCCCGGCCGCGTGCGGCCCGCGAGGGGGCGAACGGGTACGCCTCGGGTGGATGGCGCCGGAGACGCCCTTGCCGCGCCCGGGCCAGCACTGGCGCGTGGAGGCGCAGGTCGAGCGGGCGCGCGGCCACGCGAACCCCTTCGTGTTCGACTATGAACGGTGGCTCGTGCGGCACCGCATCGCTTTCACCGGGTACGTCACCGCGGGCGCCCTCGCCCGGGACACGCGCGACCCGGTGGATGACTGGCGGATGCGCCTGCGGGAGCGGGTACAGGCGCGCCAGCTTGCCCACGGCGGTGCGATCCTGGCGCTGGCCACCGGGGACACGGCCCTCGTGTCGCCGGAGACGTGGCGGTTGCTGCGCGAGACCGGCACCGTGCACCTGCTCGTGATCTCGGGCCTGCACGTCGGCATGTTCGCCGTGCTCGGCATGGCCGCGGGCAACGCGCTCGCCCGCCTGCTCCCGGTCACGCGCAGATTCCGGGCGCGGGCGGTCGGTGGCGTCGTGGCGGCGGCGGCGGTGGTCGGGTACGCGACGGCCGCCGGGTGGACGCTCCCGGTCACGCGGGCGGTGCTGATGGCCGTGGCGGGAATACTCGCGGCCACCGCGGGGCGTCGGGCGCGGGTGTCGGATGCCTTCGCCCTGGCGCTCGCCGGGCTGCTTGCGCTCGATCCGCTGGCGGTACTCGACACGGGCTTCTGGCTTTCGTTCGGCGCCGTCGGCGTGCTGCTCGCCTGGTTCGCGCCGCGTACTCCGCCGCGCCCGGCTGCGAGCCCCGGAGGGCCGGTACGTCGCGCGGCGGCCGGCGCGCGGCGGCGAGCCGGGGAACTGCTCGCCGCCCAGGCCGTGGTGGCGGTGGGCTTCGCGCCGTTGCTCGGCGGGTTCGTGGGCCACGTCCACGCCCTCGCGCCGATCGTGAACCTCGTACTGATCCCGCTGGTCGCGACGGTGGGGGCGCCGGTATCGGTACTCGGGGGGCTGTTGCTGGCAGTGTTCCCCGACCAGGCGGGCCCGCTCCTGGCGGTGGCGGACCGGACGCTCGGACTCGCCATGCTCGTGATTCGGTCCGCGACGGCCGTGGAGGGCATCCCGGCGGGTGTCGGGACGGTGGCCGTGCCGGGCGCGGCCGCGCTCGCCCTGGCGTTCCTCCTGCCCTGGTCGCGGCTCGCCCACGCCGTGGTCGCGGTGGGCGCGCTCGCCGTCCTGACGCGGGTTGAGTCGCTGGCCGGGAGCGGCTTCGAGGTCATGGTACTGGACGTCGGACAGGGTACGGCGGCCGTGGTGCGCACGCGGAGCCAGGTGCTGCTCTATGACGCGGGACCGCGGTATCCGTCCGGGTTCGATATCGGCGAAGCGATCGTCGCCCCGTACCTGCGGCGCGCCCATGGCGGGCGGGTGACCGAGTTCGTCCTGAGCCATGCGGACATCGACCACGTCGGAGGGGCGCTGGCCGTGCGCAGGCTGGCGACTGTCCGCGGCACGTCGATAGGGGAACCGGTGCCGGGGATCGTGGGACGTCCCTGCCGGGCCGGGGACGGGTGGCTCTGGGACGGCGTGCGCTTCCGCGTGCTGTCGCCGGAGCCCGGTTACGGCGGCAATGACGCGTCGTGCGTCATCGAAGTGGACGACGGCCGGGGTGTCGCGCTCCTGGCCGGTGACGTCGAGCGGGCGGCGGAGCGGCGCATGGCGGTGCGCCCGGCGACGTTCCTGCTCGTCCCGCACCACGGCAGCCGCACGTCTTCCACGCGGACCTTCGTGGAGGGCGTCTGTCCCCGCTTCGCGGTGATGAGCGCCGGGTTCCGCAACCGCTTCGGCCACCCGCACCCGGAGGTGCTGGAGCGGTATCGCTCCGTCGGGGCGCACGTGCTGGAGACTGCGTTGCTCGGCTCCATCGAGTGGCGCAGCGACGCACCGGGCGTCGTGCGCGTCGGGAGGGACGACCGCCGGTACTGGCGCGTGGACGGCCGGCCGGGGTTCTCCGAAAGGATCGCGGCGGGCATCATCGAGCGCGCCTCGTGCCGGGGTGGGGGCGGACCGGTGGGCGGACCTCCACATAAGCCGCGCGGGCCGTCGCGATTCGCGCCGGTGGGGCCGGGAGTATAATCCGCGCGCTTTGTCCGACGAGCGGCGGCAGCGCATCTCGAGGCTGAGACGGATGCTGGAACTCATGCAATCCGGCGGCTGGCTGATGGTCCCGATACTGGCTTGCAGTGTCGCGGCGGCGGCCATCTGCATCGAGCGCGCATGGGTGCTGCAGGCGTCGCGCGTCGCGCCGGACGACCTGCTCGACACGGCGCGCGCGGCCGACGCCGCGGCCCGCTTCGGGAACGTGACCTCGGACAGCCCCCTCGGCCGCATTCTCCTCGCGGGACTCGCCGGCGCGCAGGGCGACCGGGACCTGATGGACCGGGACCTGATGGATCGGATGAAAGAAGCGATGGAGGGCGCTGCGGGCCCTGTCGTGCACGAGATGGAGCGCCATCTCACCCTGCTCGGGACCATCGCCGCCATCAGTCCGCTGCTCGGGCTCCTCGGGACGGTGATCGGGATGATCCAGGTGTTCACGACGCTGGTGGCCGATGGCGTGGCCAACCCGGGACTGCTGGCGGAGGGGATCTCGAAGGCGCTCGTGACCACGGCCGCGGGGCTCGGGGTCGCCATTCCGGCGCTGTTCTTCCATCGCTACTTCCTCCGCCGGGTCGACGAGCTGGCGGTGTCGATGGAGCACGCCGCAAGCCGGCTCGTCGAGATGGTCTGCGGCGACCGCGACGTCGAGCCGCGCGCATGAAGTTCGGTCCCCGGCGGCGGCCGGAGGCGTCGATCGAGCTGACGCCCCTGATCGACGTCGTGTTCCTCCTGCTGATCTTCTTCATGGTGTCGACGTCGTTCGTGCGCGAGGCGCGGATCGCCGTGGACCTGCCGGAAGCCGCCGGCGATCCGCTGGAGGGGGAGGCCGAGGGGGAGGAGAGACTCGCGCTCGCGATCGACGCGGCCGGCGGCTACGCGGTCAACGGGCGCGCGCTGGCGGACGGGGAAGTCGCGACGCTCGTCGGCGCCCTCCGGTCGCTGGCGGGACCCGACGGGCGGTCGCACCTCCTGATCGCGGCGGACGCGAACGCGACCCATCGCGCGGTGGTCCGGGCCATGGACGCCGCGCGCCGGGCCGGGATCGCCAGCATCGACATCGCGACGCGGACCCCGGAGCGATGAGCGCGGACGAACTGCACGCGGAAGCGGCGCAGACCGGCGACATGCGCCGCTACGCGCGGCTGCTCCGCTACCTCAGGCCGCATCTCGGCTGGTTCCTGCTCGCCGTGGTGGGCTTTCTGCTCGCGGCCGGCGGCGAAGCGTACTTCGCGCGCCTGCTCGGCGACATCGTCGATGCCTTCGAGTCGCCGGCCGCGCATCACGTCTGGCTGTTCCCGGCGCTGATGCTGGCCGCCGCCGCGGTCCGGGCGGTCGGCGCGGTTGTCGGCGACTTCCTGATGTCCCGCATCTCCTTCCGGATCGTGCACGTGATCCGCCACGAACTCTTCGCCCGCCTGGTGACGTTGCCGAGCGCGTTCTTCGACCGCAGCGCCCAGGGCGCGCTGGTCTCCCGGCTGACGTACAACACCGCGCAGTTGCGCGACACGGTCACCGACGCCGTGAAGATCGTCATCCAGGACGGCGGGAAGGTCATCGTGCTGCTCGCCTTCATGCTGTACGCCAACTGGTTGCTGACGCTCATCTTCCTGGCGGTGGCGCCCGTGGTGGGATCGATCGTGCGCTATGCGTCGCGGCGTTTCCGCCGCATCAGCCGGCGCATCCAGCGCTCGATGGGCGACGTGACCCAGATCGCCTCGGAAACCGTCTCCGGCTACCGCGTCATGCGCACGTTCGGGGGAGAGCCCTACGAGCGGGACCGGTTCGTGGCGGCGAGCGAGCGGAACCGGCGGCAGAACCTCAAGATGGCGGCCACGAAGGCGGTCAGCACGCAGACCATCCAGTTGCTCGTGGCGATCGCGCTTGCGCTGCTCGTCGGTTTCCTCTTCCAGCCGGACCTGGCGACGGGCATGTCTGCGGGGGATTTGATCGCGTACCTCGGCTACGCCGGCCTGCTGGCGAATCCGATCAAGAAGCTCTCCGAGGTCAACGCCCGCCTCCAGCGGGGGCTCGCGGCGGCGGAGGACGTCTTCTGGCAGCTCGACCAGACGCCGGAGGCGGACACCGGCGAGCGGACCGTCGAGCGGGCGGAAGGACGCATCGAGTTCCGCAACGTCTCGTTCCGCTACGAGGAAGCGGGCCGTGACGCGCTCGAGGGGGTGTCCTTCACCCTGGAGCCAGGGGAGACGGTGGCGCTGGTGGGGCGATCGGGCGCCGGCAAGTCGACCCTCGCGAGCCTCATCGCGCGGTTCTACGACGCCACGGACGGCACGATCCTGCTGGACGGTGCGCCCGTCGAGGACTACACCCTCGCGAGCCTGCGCGCGCAGATCGCGCTGGTCACCCAGGACGTGACCCTGTTCAACGACACGCTGCGGCGGAACATCGCCTACGGACGCCTCGCCCGGGCGTCGGACGACGAGATCGATCGCGCGGTGCACGGCGCGCACGTCGACCAGTTCGTCGATGACCTGAGCGCGGGGCTGGACACCGTGCTGGGCGACGATGGCGTGCTGCTGTCGGGCGGGCAGCGGCAGCGCGTGGCGATCGCGCGCGCACTGTTGAAGGACGCCCCGATCCTGATCCTGGACGAGGCCACGTCGGCCCTGGATCCGGAGAGCGAACGCCACATCCGCGACGCGCTCGACGCGGCCATGCGGGGACGCACGACGCTGGTGATCGCACACCGCCTGTCGACCATCGAGAACGCGGACCGGATCGTGGTGCTGGCGGAGGGGCGCGTCGCCGAGATCGGCCGCCACGCGGAGCTCATCGCGGCGGGTGGCGCGTACGCGCAGCTCTACCGGTCGCAGTTCGCCAACGGCGACGAGGCGGAGCCGCCCAAGCCCACGGCGGCCCCGGCGCCGGCCGTTCGCGAGCCGGCGGTGCCGCCCCGGACGGCGCTCGAGCGGTCGTGGTACGGCCGCCGCTGGTGGACGATGCTGCTGCGGCCGCTGGCGGCGCTGTTCGCCGCCGTCGTCGGATACCGGCGCCGGCGCTTCCGCGCAGGGCGGGGCGCCACCTGGCGCGCGCCGGTCCCCGTGGTGGTGGTGGGGAACGTCACGGTGGGCGGCACCGGCAAGTCGCCGCTCGTGATCTGGCTGGCGAACTGGCTCCGCGCGCAGGGCGCCTCGCCGGGCGTGGTCCTGCGCGGCTACCGCCGGCGCCGCCGGCCGCGCGTACGCTACCCCCTGCTGGTGACAGCCGGAACGCCGGCGTCCCGCGCCGGGGACGAGGCGGTGATGATCGCGCGGGCGACCGGGGCTCCGGTGGTGGTCGCCCCCGACCGCGTGGCCGCCGTCCGGCACCTGCTCGACCGCACGTCCTGCGACGTTGTGCTGTGCGACGACGGGCTGCAGCACTACGCGCTCGAAAGGGACCTCGAGATCGCGGTGCTGGACGGCGACCGGGGTGTCGGGAACGGCTGTTGCCTGCCCGCCGGACCGCTCAGGGAACCGGTGTCCCGGCTCGCGGACGTGGACCTCGTCATCGCCAACGGCGCCGCGACCGGGCTCGCGGCGCCGGAGTACACGATGGCCGTGCGCCCGGTCGCGTTTCGCAACCTGGCCTCCGGCGCGACGGTGGCCCCGCGGCGCTTCGCGGAGGACGTGACGAATGCCGCCGGAGGCGCGGTGTACGCCGTGTCCGCCATCGGCAATCCCGCCCGGTTCCACCGCACGCTCGCCGAGCTCGGACTCGCCCCGGTGGAACGGTCCTTCCCGGATCACCATGCGTTCGTCGAAGCCGACTTTGCGGTCCCGGAGGCCGTCCCGGAGGGGGCCTGCGTCGTGGTGACGGAAAAGGACGCCGCCAGGATCGCGGAACTGCCCAACGTGTCGGACGGTTGGTGGGCGCTCGAAGTGGCGATGGAACCCGACGCGGACTTCCAGGCGGCGGTGGCGGAGGCATTGCGGTCGCGCGGCGTCGACGTGTGACCGGGTTCTCGGTCGTCATTCCCGCGCGTTTCGCGTCGACGCGGCTGCCCGGCAAGCCGCTCGAGGACATCGAGGGGATGCCGATGATCGTCCGGGTGGCGGCGCAGGCAGCCCGGTCCGGGGCCGAGCGCGTGGTGGTCGCCACGGACGACCGGCGCGTGCTGTCGGCCCTGGCCGCCGCGTCCGCGTCGGCGCCGGTCGAGGGCGCCATGACGGCGTCCGACCATCCCTCGGGGTCGGACCGGACGATGGAAGTGGCGGAGCGCGAGGGTTGGCCCGCCGACCACGTGGTGGTGAACGTGCAGGGCGACGAGCCGTTGATTCCGCCGGCCGTGATCGACCAGGTGGCCGCGCTGCTGCAGGCCGCCCCGTCGCGGGACGTAGCGACGCTCTGCGAGCCGCTCGAGACGCTGGAGGACGTGTTCGACGAGAACATCGTCAAAGTCGTCGTCAGCCGCGGCGGCCGGGCGCTGTACTTCTCGCGGGCGCCCGTGCCCTTCGCCCGTGGGCGCTTCGACGGCCGGCGCGGCCCGCTGCCGGCAGACGTCGGCGGCTGGCGCAGGCACGTGGGGATCTACGCCTATCGCGTCCGGGCTCTGCGCCGCTTCGTCGCGCTGCCGCGCGGGGCGTTCGAGGCCACGGAGTCCCTGGAGCAGTTGCGCTTCCTGGAGAACGACATCGACATCGTCGTGGGCGACGCCGTCGCGCCGGTCCCCGGCGGAGTCGACACGCCGGCGGACCTCGAGCGGGTCAGGGCCGTCCTGCGCGCTTCGGTCTGACCGCGCCTGTCAGCGTGGCGCCATCCGGATCCCGGCGTCGATGCGGATGGTCTCGCCGTTGAGGTACGGGTTCTCGACGATCTGCCGGACGAGCAGGGCGTACTCCGAGGCGTCGCCCAGCCGCTTCGGGAACTGCGTCATCTCGATCAGCGGGTCGCGCACGGCCGGCGGGGCT
Source organism: Pseudomonadales bacterium (assembly GCA_022827245.1). Classification (GTDB taxonomy): domain Bacteria; phylum Pseudomonadota; class Gammaproteobacteria; order Pseudomonadales; family Azotimanducaceae; genus VXNE01. The sequence continues at coordinate 10,853 of JAJDTI010000108.1, forward strand.
CCGATCATCATCGGGGTCTCGAAGATCCCGGGCGCGATCGTGCAGACGCGGATGCCCGAGCGTGACAGGTCCCGCGCGATCGGCAGGGTCATGCCCACGACGCCGCCCTTCGACGCACTGTAGGCCGCCTGGCCGATCTGACCGTCGAACGCCGCCACCGACGCCGTGTTGACGATGACGCCGCGCTCGTCGTCGTCGTTCTTCTGCATCTGGGCGGCGCAGCAGCGCAGCGTGTTGAACGTCCCGATCAGGTTGACCTGGATGACCATGCTGAAGGCCGCGAGAGGCAGGGGCCCGTCCCGCCCGACGGTACGCGCCGCCGCCGCGATACCGGCGCAGTTCACGTTGATGTGGATGTTCCCGAACCGCTCGACGACGGCGTCTATAGCGGTCTCGACAGAGGCTTCGTCGGTCACGTCGGCGACGGTCGGATGCGCGGCGGGCCCGAGCTCTTCGGCCGCCTGGTGGACGAGCGCCTCGTTGCGGTCGAGCAGGACGGCCCGGCCGCCGTTCGCGATGACCATCTCCGCCGTCGCGCGCCCGAGCCCCGACGCGCCTCCCGTGATCACCGCCACCTTGCCGTTGATGTCCATGTCTATCCGCTCCGCGTTCGTCCGGCAATCCGCCAGTGGCCCGCGATTCTACGCGTCTCTAAGCGTCCAGGCCGTCGCGTGGCTGGAATCCCCCGGACGCGGATAACATGTCCGGGTGAACTATGCCCCACCGCAGCACGTGGCGTCCGCCGGGACGACTCCCGCGGGGCTGCGCGAGTTGCTTCATGTCCGCGCTGTCCTGCCCCGCGCCGCGGCCGACGACCTGTTCCGGCACTGCCTCGCGGACCTCGACTGGCGACAGGAGCGCGTCCGGCTGTTCGGGAAGGAGGTGGCCGCGCCGCGCCTGAGCGCCTGCTACGGCCAACCCGGGCTCGCCTACCGCTACAGCGGCGTGACGCGTCGCTGCGCGGCGTGGACCGCCCCGCTGCGGGAGGCCGCGGAGACGATCGGCCGGGAAGTCGGTGCGTCCTTCAACTTCGTGCTGGCCAACCGGTACCGGGACGGCTCGGATGCGGTCGGCTGGCACGCGGACGACGAGCGCGGGATCGCACCGGTCATCGCGTCCCTGAGTCTCGGCGCCGAGCGGGCGTTCCGCGTGCGGCCGAGGGAGGGCGGCGGCTCCACAGCGGTGCTCCTCGCGCACGGCGACCTCGTCCTCATGTGGGGTCGATGCCAGCGCGATTTCAGGCATGCCTTGCCGCGGACTCGCGCCCGGGTCGGCGTGCGGGTCAACCTCACGCTCCGCCGGGTCCGCCCGTCCGGCGCCGCCGCCGAGGCCAGCGCCACTTGAGCCGCGTCCGCCGTTCGGTCTCCCTCCGCCTGGCGAACAGCCTGCGGGTGGAAAGCGTGGCCGAGGAGTACGTGGAGGCGGGGGATGCATCCGAGCTTTGCGCTGTCCTGGGCCGCGCCCGGCGCGACTCCGTTCCCGTGACCCTCCTGGGAGGAGGCACGAACGTGGTTCCCCTGCGCCGCATCGACGGGCGCGTGGTGCGCATCGCGAGCCGCGGCATGTCGTTCCGGCCCTGTCGCGGGGGTGTGCGCGTGACCGCCGCGGCCGGGGAGTCCTGGCATCGCCTCGTCCGCGAGTGTCTCGGCCGGGGCCTGGCGGGACCGGAGAACCTCGCGCTCATTCCCGGGACGGTCGGCGCGGCGCCGATACAGAACATCGGCGCTTACGGGCGGGAGCTCTCGAGGTGGGTGTCCGGCGTCTCCGTCGTCGACACCGTTTCCCTCGAGCAGAGCGTGCTGGAAGCGTCAGCCTGCGCCTTCCGCTACCGGGACAGCGTCTTCAAGTCGGAGGAGCAGGGCCGCTACGTGGTGACGGCCGTCGCGCTCGACCTGCGGGATGACCCGCCGGAATCCGAGTACCCGGAACTCGCGAGGGAACTGGCGCGGCTGGGGCGCGACCCCTCGCCGGTATGGGTGGCCGAGGCGGTCATCCGCCTGCGCCGGCGCAAGCTGCCCGACCCCCGGCAGGTGGGCAACGCCGGCAGCTTCTTCAAGAACCCGACCCTGACCGCCGACGCGTTCGACCGCCTGCGTGGCCGCTTGGACATCCCGGGGTTTCCGGACGGCGCCCGCGTGCGCGTCCCGGCGGCGAGACTGATCGACGTCTGCGGCTGGAAGGGCTACCGGACCGGGGACGCCGGCGTTTGGTCACGGCACGCGCTGGTGCTAGTCAACCACGGAGGGGCGAGCGGGCGCGAGATCCTCGATCTGGCGTACCGGATACGCGACGACGTCGCGCAGCGGTTCGACGTCGAGCTACAGCTCGAGCCCACCGTGCTGGGGCGCGGCTAGCAGCCTGTCTGGCTTGGGCCCGCGAAGCGGGTCCAGGCCAGACAGAGCAATAGAACGGCGGGTGGCTGGGGCCAAGGACGGCGCCCGTCAGGGTGACGGCCTTGGTGGCGCTAGCAGCCTGCCAGCCGCGCCGCCGCATCCTCCGGTCAGTCGCTCCCCTCGCTCGCCGCGGCTGCGGCCCTGCGCCGCGCCTCTCTGGGGTCGTTGGACGCCCTTCCCGGTCCCACGTCCGTCCTCCGGGGAGAGGGCTCCAGCCCCGAACCCTCGTCCGTCGCTTCGCTACGTGCCGAGTCCGAGGGCTCCGGGTCCGGAGCCGAAGCGCCCTGGGCGTCGTCTCCGGACGGCGTGTCCCCACCGGCCGGCGGTGTGTCCACCGTCCGCGTGGTTGGCGGCGCCGTCTCGACGGACGCCTCCGAGGCGGGGCGTTGCCTTGGGTCGTTGCTGGCGCGGCCCTGCGGGCGGGGCTCGTCGGTCACCTCGGCCGTGGCGGCCTCATCCGCCTCGGCGGCCAGCATCGCCGCGGCGATGGAATCGGGCTCGGCCTCCGCCTCCGTGGTGACGGCGGCCGCGGCGGGCTCCGGCCGTGCTGCCGGCGCCGGGGACGACTCCCGGCCTTCGCCCTCGACCGCGGAGCGGTCTCGGCGCGGTTTCCGCTTGTTGGGTCTGGACTGTGCGTCCGGCCTTTGGTCCGGAGCGCCTGAAGCGCGATCCTCGGCCGCGCCCTGCTGGTCCGCCGGTCCGCGGCGGCGCCCTCGCCGGGAGCCGCGGTCTTCGGTCTGTTTGGCCTGGGCCGCGTCGTCCTGTCGACGTCTTCCTTCACCCTGTCCGCCACCCTGTCCGCCGCCTTGTGCGCCGCCCTGTCCGCGTGACCGCGAACCGGCCCGCTCCTGATCCCGGTCCCGGTCTCGATCCCGATCGCGGTTCCGGTCCCGATCCCGGTCCCGATCACGGTTGCGGGCCTGTCTCTGGCCGTTCTCGCTTCTCGACGCGCTGCCGTTGCCGCGCCCTGCCTGTCGCTCCTGGCCGCGCCGCGATCGGCCGCGACGCTCCTGGTCGCCGCGACGTTCGCGACGCTCCTGGCCTTCCGTACGGCGTTCGGCCCGGTTGCCGCCCTGGCCGCGCGCGCGGTCATCCGACCGCTGGCGTCCTTCGTCGCGGGATCGCTGGCGCGGACCGTCGGGAGTCTTCCGTGGCCGCTGTGAGGCACCGTCGTCCGCGTCGCCGCTGAACAGGTTGGAGAACAGCCTCCGCAGTGCGCCGGGACGCGATGGAGTCGGCGCCGGCTGCGCCGGCGCCATCGACTTGACGGCGGCCTCCTGCGCCCGGGGCTTGCGGCCGTTGTCACGGTCGCGAGGCGCGGGCATCTCCACATCGCTCGCCGTGTCCGCCAGTTCGTAGCTCAACACGGCGGCTTCCGCCTCGGCGTCGTCCTCCCGGATGCGCTGGACCTCGTAGTGAGGCGTCTCCAGGTTGCCTGCCGGCACGATCACGAGGTGCGTGTTCGTGCGCTTTTCGATATCCGCGACGTCGCTGCGTTTCTCGTTCAGGAGGTACGCGGCGACGTTGAGCGGCACCAGCGCCCGCACGATGGAACTGCGCTCCTTCAGCGACTCTTCCTCCATCACGCGCAGGATCGACAGGGCGAGGGAACGGATGTCCTGAATGCGTCCCTGCCCCCCGCAGCGCGGGCAGACCTCGGTGGTCATCTCCACCAGCGAGGGGCGCAGGCGTTGCCGTGACATCTCCATCAGGCCGAACCGCGAGATGCGCCCAATCTGGATGCGTGCCCGGTCCGCCTCCATGGCTTCGCGCAGGCGCGTTTCCACGGCGCGCTGATTCCGGGTGCTCGACATGTCGATGAAGTCGATGACGATCAGGCCGCCCACGTCGCGCAGGCGCAACTGCCGGGCGATCTCCTCGGCCGCCTCGAGGTTGGTGTTGAGGGCCGTTTCCTCGATGTCCGCGCCGCGCGTCGCCCGCGCGGAGTTGATGTCGATCGACACGAGCGCCTCGGTGGGGTCGATCACGACCGCACCGCCGGACGGCAGCTTCACCTCGTGGTGGAAGGCGGTCTCGATCTGGGTCTCGATCTGGTAGCGGCTGAACAGGGGCACATCGTCGGAGTAGAGGCGGATGCGGTCCTTGTAGCCGGGCATGACCTGGTCGACGAACCGGGAGGCTTCCGCGAACGCCTCCTCGCTGTCGATGAGGACCTCGCCGATGTCGGCCCGGAGGTAGTCGCGAATGGCCCGCAGGACGACGTTGTTCTCCTGGTAGATCAGCGCGGGCGCCCGCTGATCGCCGCCCGCGGTCCGGATGGCCTCCCAGAGCTGCAGCAGGTAGTCGAGGTCCCACTGCAGTTCCTCGGCGCTACGCCCGACGCCCGCGGTGCGGACGATCACGCCCATGCCGTCCGGAATCTCGAGCCCGCTCAGCGACTCGCGCAGGTTTTCGCGGTCCTCTCCCTCGATGCGCCGGGAGATGCCCCCCGCACGCGGGTTGTTGGGCAGGAGGACCATGTACCGGCCGGCCAGGCTGAGGAAGGTGGTCAGCGCGGCACCCTTGTTGCCGCGCTCCTCCTTGTCGACCTGGACGAGGAACTGCTGGCCGGGCGTGATGAGGTCGGCGATGCTGGGTCGCCGACCCTCCGCGTCGGCCTGGTCCGCCTTGTCCGGCTTCGTGAACAGTTCCCGGGAGATTTCCTTGGCGGGAAGGAATCCGTGGCGGTCGGAGCCGAACTCGATGAAGGCGGCTCCGAGGCTCGGTTCTACGCTGGTGACTTTGGCCTGGTAGACGTTGCCTTTCTTCTGCTCCCGCCCGTGACTCTCGATGTCGAAGTCATAGAGGCGCTGGCCGTCCACGAGGGCGACGCGGACCTCTTCGGGCTGCGTCGCGTTGATGAGCATGCGTTTCATGGTGCAGTAACTCCGTGGTTACGGCGCGAAACGCGCTCGAGTCCGAAAGCGTCGAGCGAAGCGTCGGTCGGCTGGGCGCGGTCCCGGGGTTCGGGGCCGCGGGCCGGTTTCCGGACGCAGGGTCGCAGGCAGGCGTCGGGCTGCCAGGCGGTACGCCCGGTCGTGCCCTGCCTGTCCAGGGTCGGGGCGCCTTGCCGCTAGGGGCGGCGCCGGCTGCGAAGAAACTCGTTGGCATGCGTGTCGGGCGGCTACCCGGCGTGCGAGGCCCGTGGGCCGGCGGCACGAACTTCAGTGCCTTTGCACGTCGCACTGCCCCGTGGGGCGTGCCCGGATGCGCCGAACTGCGCTTGCTCCTTCGGCGATGATCGAGCGCGGCTGTTGCCGTCAATCGTTGTGTCGAACTCAAAATGCGGTAGTCAGATTCCGCGGTGGGCGGCCGCGAGGGCCGCGTGCTGTCGGTCTTGCAGGCTGTGCGTCGCCAGAGTATCGAATCTGGTCGGACACACTGTCCGCGCACCTTCCGCGCGCTCCTCGCGCGCGCCGGTTGCGTGCCTTGCCGAAGCGCGTGCACTATAGCATCGGCATTTAAGTCTTTCAAACGGTTGGACATTTCTGAACTTCCGGGGCGGGGGTCCACGACGCCGGTCACTTATCACACGGTGCGCGACCGGGCGGGACAGCGCCTCGACAACTTCCTGCTGGCGACCCTGAAGCGGGTTCCGCGCAGCCGCGTGTACGCGATGGTGCGCAAGGGCGAGGTGCGCGTGAACGGCGGGCGTGCGCGCCCGGACAGGCGCCTCGCCGAAGGCGACGTGGTGCGCATTCCGCCGGTGGCCGTGCCCGCCTCGCCGGCGGTCGGGCGGGCGGCCGAGCGGCTCGGCCCATCGATTCGCGCCGGGATCCTCCACGAGGACCGCCGTCTCGTCGTCCTGGACAAACCGGCCGGCATCGCGGCGCACGGCGGCAGCGGTGTGTCGGCGGGTGTGATCGAGGCACTGCGCGCCATGCATCCGGAGCAGCGGTTCGAGCTGGTCCATCGGCTGGACCGCGATACGTCGGGATGCCTGATCATCGCGAAGGACCGCCACACGCTGCTCGAGTTGCACCGGGCGTTCCGCGAAAGCGCGGTCCGCAAGTCCTACGACCTCGTCGTCGAAGGACGCTGGCCACGGCGCTTGCGCACGGTCCGCGACCGGCTCCGGCGGTACACGTTGCCCAACGGGGAGCGCCGCGTGCGCGTGGATGCAGAGGGGCTGCCGGCGAGGACGGACTTCGAGGTCGTGGAAGTCGCCGGAGCCTGCACCTGGCTGCGAGCCTTCCCGCGGACCGGACGGACCCATCAGATTCGCGTCCACGCCGCCGCGCGCGGGCACCCGATCCTGGGGGACCGCAAGTACGCGGACCGCGGCGGAGTGGGCCGGGCGGCGCGACGCCTGATGTTGCACGCCTCGTCGATCGCGTTCCTGCTCGACGGGGAACAGCGCCGCTTCCGCGCACCGCCGGACCGACGGTTCGTGGAGACGTGGGAGAGCATGCGTTCCTAGCGTCGTGGAGATACCGGCTGCGGTTGTCTCGGCCGAAAACCGCCGGCCAGGGCGGCGCCCCTGGTTCAGGTGTGGAAGAAAGCGACGCCTTCGGCGCGAAGCATGCGGCCGAGTTCGATGAGCGGCAGACCGATCAGCGCGGTCGGGTCCCGGGTTGTGAGTTCGCGGCAGAGCAGGATGCCCTGGCCCTCGGACTTGATGCCGCCCGCGCAGTCGAGCGGCCGTTCGCTGGTGACGTATCGCTCGATCTCTTCCGCCGTCAGGTCGCGGAAATGCACGTGGGTTTCGTCGACGTGGCCCTGCCGGTTGCCCGTTTGCGTGTTCAGGACGAGGAGGGACGTCAGGAACGTTACGGTGCGCCCGGAGAGTGACGCCAGCAACGCGACGGCCCGCTCGTGCGTGCCGGGCTTGCCGAGCGTTCGGTCGCCGTCGACCGCCACCTGGTCCGAAGCGATCACGATGGTGTGCGGCCGGCCCTCCGCGACCGCGTCGGCCTTCGCGTTTGCGAGCCGCATTACCAGGTCGCGGGGAAGCTCGCTGGCGCCCGGTGTCTCGTCAACGTTGGGGGACGCGACGTCGAACGGAATGCCGAGGCGCTCCAGGAGTTGGCGGCGGTAGGGAGAAGACGAAGCGAGGACGATCCGCATGTCGCGGCAGTTTGTCGGAACTGGCGCGTCCGTCGCAAGGCGCGATTGCCCACACCGCGCAACTCCCGCCGTCGTTTTGACACGCTCCGGGGCCACGCCGATAATGCGCGGCGCCATGGGCATTGGACGGTCGTTCCTGCTGGATCCGCGGGCTTTGGCGCGCTCCGGGAAGTCGTGGGCGGGCATCGTTCCGGTGGGGAGGTTCGACCGCCTGACCCGGTTGGCGGGCGCGCGCGCGACAGCCGTGGATGTGCGGCTGGACTTCGGACTGGATGACCAGGGGAGATGCCGCGCCCGCGGGAGCGCGCGGTTGCGGACCGGAGTTCCCTGTCAACGATGCGCCCGCACGGTGGGGCGCGCGGTGGAGGCCGACATCGACCTGTTCGTGCTGGCCTCGGAGGCTGAGGCGCGAGCGCTGACGCCCGGACACGACACCTGCGTGGTGACGGACCCCAGGGTGCCGATTGCCGAGTTGATCGAGGATGACCTGCTGCTGAATTTTCCGGAGCACGGGTGCGAGGACCGCGACGCGTGCCCGCACGCGCGGCTCGGGGCGTATCGGGCGCCGTCGCCGGAATGCGCGGGCGAGTCGTCGGATGCGCGTCGGGACAGCCCCTTCGCGGTGCTTCAGGGCCTGGCGGCGACTCAGGATTCCGGCGCCGGCTGAAGGGCGCCGGGACGAACAGGACGAAAGAGAGGTAGGTTGACAGCATGGCCGTACAGCAGAACAAGGGCACACGGGCGCGCCGCGGCAGTCGCCGCGGGCACGACGCCCTCTCCAAGCCGACGTTGGCGATCGATCCGACGACCGGCGAGACCCACCGCCGCCACCATGTGACGCGGGACGGGTTCTATCGGGGCCGCAAGGCGGTCGACGTCTGACCGCGCAGAGCCGCCGATTCACCGCATCGCCGTAGACACGCTCGGCGCCGACGCGGCGCCGGAGGTGCTCGCCCTCGGCGCCCTCGACCTGGCGGACGCCCGCGGCGTCGAGTTGACGCTGGTCGGGAATCCCGGACCCCTCGAGAGGCTGGTCGGAACACGTTCGCATCGCGTGGTGGGCACGGTGCGCGCCATCACGCACCACGACTCGGTGCGCGACGCGTTGCGGGGCAAGATCGACTCGTCGATGCGACGCGCGATAGCGCTCGTCGCTTCCGGCGAGGCCGACGCCGTGGTAAGCGCCGGCAACACCGGGGCGCTGATGGCGCTGGCTCGTCACCTCCTGCCGATGCTGCCCGGCATCGACCGCCCGGCTATCGTCAAGCCATTCGTCGGGCGCGGAGGAGCCAGGTGCTGGGTGCTCGATCTCGGCGCGAACCTGTCCTGCACCGCCGAACAGCTACACCGTTTCGCGCGCATGGGAGCGGCCGTGGCGGAGGCGGCGGGCGACGTGGCGGCGCCGCGGGTGGGACTCCTGAACGTGGGCGTGGAACACAGCAAGGGTCCGCGCGAGGTGCGGGCCGCGGCGGAACGGATCGAGGCGGACGAGGGGCTTACGTTCGCGGGGTTCGTCGAGGCCAACGAGCTGTTCGACGGCAAGGTCGACGTCGTCGTCTGCGACGGCTTCGCCGGTAATGTCGCCCTGAAGGCAACGGAGGGGGCCGCCGCGATGGCGCGCCATCTGCTCGCGGGCGAGCTCGGCGGCGCCCGGCTGGCGCGCCTGCTCCTCGCGGGGAGGCTGCGCCGCCTCGCCGCCGCGTACAATCCCCAGGCTTACAACGGAGCGACGTTCGTGGGCCTGCAGGGCGTGGTGGTGAAGAGCCACGGCGGGGCGGATCGCATCGGCTTCCGCGAGGCAGTCGGCCAGGCGGTGCGCGAACTGGAGACCGACCTGATCGGCAAGATTACGTCCCGCTTTGCGGGAGCCCGCGCTTCGCAAGATGACGCTACGCGTCGCGCCGACGCGGACACGGCAAGGGAAAGCAAGGAATGAGTCTCGGTTTCGTATTCCCCGGACAGGGCGCGCAGACGGTGGGCATGGGTGGTGCGTTCCTGGACAGCGACCCCGCTGTCCGGGAGCGGTTCGACGAGGCCAACGAGGCGCTCGGTTTCGACCTCGTCTCCGTGATGCTCGAAGGCCCGGCGGAAAGGCTCGCCGAGACGGAAGTGACGCAGCCGGCGCTGCTTACCGTGGGCGTCGGTCTGTGGGACGCCTGGCGCGGTCGGGGCGGGCCGCGGCCGGCGGTGCTCGCCGGGCACAGCCTGGGCGAATACACCGCGTTGGCCGTGTCCGGGGCCCTCTCCTTCGTCGACGCGGTCCGGCTGGTCCATCAAAGGGGGCGCTTCATGCAGGAGGCGGTTCCGGTCGGCCAGGGCGCCATGGCGGCCGTGCTCGGGCTGGAAGACGAGACGGTCGCCGACTGTTGCGCGGGCACGGAGGGCGTGGTGGCGCCGGCGAACCTCAATGCCCCGGGCCAGGTCGTGATCTCCGGGGCGGCCGCGGCGGTCGGCCGGGCCGTGGACGCCTGCAAGGAGGCCGGGGCCCGGCGGGCGGTGCTGCTGAACGTGAGCGGCCCGTTCCACTGTGAGCTGATGCGGCCCGCCGCCGAACGCCTGCGGGCCGCGCTCGACGCCGTGGAGGTCCGCCAGCCGGCGATTCCGGTCGTACACAACGTCGACGCCGGCGTGGCCGCGGGCCCGGAGGAGATCCGTCGGAAGCTGGTGGACCAGCTCGACTCGCCCGTGCGCTGGAGGGAGTGCGTTCTGGCGATGCAGGAGCGCGGGGCCGACCGCCTCGTGGAATGCGGGCCCGGGAACGTGCTCGCCGGTCTGGCACGTCGCATCGACCGTTCGCTCGAGGTCGCCGGCGTCGGCACGCCGGAGGCGATGGAGGCCGCGCTTCGATGACGGAGGCGCGCGTCGCCCTGGTCACCGGGGCCAGCCGGGGCATCGGGCGCGCCGTGGCGCAACGGCTCGCGGCGGACGGCCATCGCGTCATCGGCACCGCGACGACGGAAACGGGCGTGGAGACGATAGCGAAGACGCTGGGCGAACGCGGGTCGGCCGTGCAGCTCCGCCTGGAGGACCCGGCCTCCGTCGAGGCGGCGTTACGGCAGGTTGAGGATGCGGTGGGCCCGCCGCTCGTGCTGGTGAACAACGCCGGCGTCGCGCGGGACGGACTGCTCATGCGGCTGTCGCCGGACGCCTGGGACGAAGTGGTCGGCACGAACCTGAGCGGCGTCTATCGGCTCACCCGGCCGCTGCTGCGGGGCATGATGCGCGCGCGCTGGGGCCGCGTCGTGAACGTCAGTTCCGTCGTGGGCCGCATGGGCAACGCCGGACAGACGAACTACGCGGCGGCGAAGGCCGGCATCGAAGGCTTCACGCGCGCCCTGGCCCGCGAGGTCGGGTCGCGGGGCATCACGGTGAACGCCGTGGCCCCGGGCTTCATCGAGACCGACATGACCGCGGGGCTCGACGAGGCCCGCCGGGCGGCCATGCTCGAGGGCGTGCCGCTCGGCCGGATGGGCGCGCCGGAGGACGTGGCGGCGGTCGTGTCGTTCCTCGTGGGGGAGGGCGCCGCCTACATCACGGGCGAGACCGTGCATGTCAACGGCGGATTGCACATGGCCTGACCGCTGCATACACTAGGCGCCGCTCCGCGCGGGAGGATCGACGAATACATGAGCAGTGTTGAGGAACGGGTCAAGAAGCTGATCTGCGAACAACTCGGCGTCAAGGAAGACCAGGTCAAGGACGAGGCTTCGTTCGTGGAGGACCTGGGCGCCGACTCGCTCGATACCGTCGAGCTCGTGATGGCCCTCGAGGAGGAGTTCGAGACCGAAATCCCCGACGAGGAGGCCGAGAAGATCACGACCGTGAAGGAGGCCATCGACTACATCCTCGCGAACCAGTAGCGCCAGGTCGCCCCTCTCGGGGGCACTTCGGGGCGCGCGCCGCCGCCTCTGGTTCCCCGGCGCACGCCGGGTGTCCTGCAACGCCGCCCCTGTTCGCGAGGGTTCCGGATACACTCGCGCCTGACCCGATGTCAGGCCACTGTCAGGTAGACCTCAGGTAAACCCGTGGAGAAGCGCAGGGTAGTCGTCACCGGGCTGGGCATGCTCTCTCCCATCGGCAACACGGTGGAGGAGTCCTGGGCCAGCGCCCTGGCGGGAAGAAGCGGCGCCGCCGCGATAGACACGTTCGATACCGAGAAGCACGGCGTGAAGATCGCCGCGACCGTCAAGGACTTCGACGTGGCGGAGCATCTCGACCGGCGGGAAGCGCGGCGCATCGATCCGTTCATCCAGTACGGGCTCGTCGCCGGCGTGCAGGCCGTGGAAGACGCCGGACTCGCGGACCTGTCCGAGGCGACGCGGCTGCGGACCGGCGTGGCCGTCGGGTCCGGGATCGGCGGCATCAACACCATCGAGGACACGCACTCCACGCTGTTGCGCGGCGGCCCGCGCCGAGTGTCGCCGTTCTTCGTCCCGGCCAGCATCATCAACATGATCTCCGGCAACCTCTCGATTCGCTACGGCTTCGGAGGGCCCAACGCCGCCATCGTGACGGCGTGCGCGACCGGCACGCACAACATCGGCTACGGCGCCCGGCTGATCCAGTACGGCGATGCCGACATCATGGTCGTGGGTGGCTCGGAGCAGGCGACCTCGCCGTTGACGGTGGCCGGATTCGCGGCCATGCGCGCCCTCTCTGCCCGCAACGACGAGCCCGAGCGGGCGAGCCGACCGTGGGACCGGGACCGCGACGGGTTCGTGCTCGGGGACGGCGCCGGGGTGATGGTCCTCGAGGAATACGAACATGCCGTGGCGCGCGGCGCCCGGATCTACTGCGAACTCGCCGGCATCGGCATGAGCGGGGACGCGCATCACATCACGAGCCCGCCGGACGACGGCGCCGGCGCGGTGGCGTCGATGAACAACGCCATCCGCGACGCCGGACTGACCCCGGACGACATCGACTACGTCAACGCCCACGGGACTTCCACCCCCCAGGGCGACGTGGCCGAGACCCAGGCGATCAAGACCGCCTTCGGCGACGACACGCGCGTCGCGATCAGCTCGAGCAAGTCGATGATTGGGCACCTGCTGGGGGCGGCCGGCGCGGTCGAAGGCATCTTCACGGTGCTCTCGGTGTACCGGCAGACGGCGCATCCGACCATCAACCTCGAAAACCCGAGCGAGGAGTGCGATCTCGACTACATCCCGGAGGGCGCGCGCGAGATGCGCGTCGCGGCGGCGCTGACCAACTCCTTCGGCTTCGGCGGGACGAACGGCTCCCTCGTCTTCACGCAGGCGTAACCTCCCTTTCCATTCCCGGCGCCGGTTCCGGGCCCCGGTGTGCTCCCCGACGGTGGCGGGTAGAATCGACGGCATGTTCCGCGGCGCCCGGAAACGATCCGCCGTCGTATGGATGGCGGGGGCAGCGGGTTTGGTCCTGGCCGTGGCCGGCGTGGGCGCCGGTGCGTGGATGGGGGCCATCCTGGCCTGGGCGGACCGGCCGGGGGCGCTGGCGGAGCCCGCGGTCCTCGTCGTGGCGCCGGGGCGTCCCCTCGAGGGCGTCGCGCGAGACCTCGAAGCGCATGGCGTGATCGACGACGGCCTCCGTTTCCGCTGGTTCGCGCGGCTCCGCGATGCCGCTGGCGCCATCCGGGCGGGGGAGTACCGCTTCGCCCCGGCGGCCAGTCCGGCGCAGGTCCTCGAACGCATGGTGACGGGGGAGGTCGTCGTGCACCGGCTGCTGATCCTCGAGGGCTCCACCGTGCGGGACCTCCTGAATCTCCTCGCTCACGCACCCGGCCTCGCGCGGCGCCTCGCCGGGGCGGCCCCGGCGGATCTTTTCGCCCGCCTGGGCCTCGGCGGGGGCCACTCGGAGGGGTGGTTCTTCCCGGACACCTACCACTACGAGCACGGGGATTCCGACGCCGACCTGCTGCTGCGCGCACATCGCAGGATGCGCGCGGTACTGGCGGAAGCGTGGACGGGGCGCGAGGCGGATCTGCCCTACGAGGACGAACGTGACGCGCTGATCGTCGCGTCCATTATCGAAAAGGAAACGGGACTGCCCGAGCATCGGGCGCGTATCGGCGGCGTCCTCGTCCGCCGGCTGATGCTGGGCATGCCGCTGCAGACGGACCCGACGGTGATCTACGGGCTCGGGGCCGCGTTCGACGGCGACCTCACCCGCGCGCACCTCGAACGGGACGGCCCGTACAACACGTACACGCGGCGCGGTCTGCCACCGACCCCGATCGCGTTGCCCGGCCGCGCGGCAATCGAGGCGGCCCTGCACCCCGCTCCGGGCACGGCGCTGTACTTCGTCGCTCGGGGCGACGGCGCGACCTGGTTCTCGGACACCCTGCGTGAGCACAACGAGGCGGTGCGTCGATTCCAGTTGGGCGGGAAACCGTGAAACGCGGCCGCTTCATCACGCTGGAAGGGCTCGACGGCGCCGGCAAGTCGACCAGCCTGGAGGCTGTCCAGGGGTTCCTCGCGAACCGCGGCGTGGACGTCCTCGTGACCCGCGAACCCGGTGGAACGCCTCTCGCGGAGAAGGTGCGCGGCTTGCTGCTGGACACCCAGGAGGAAACAGTCGATCCGATGGCCGAGACGCTGCTGCTCTTCGCCGCCCGGGCCCAGCATGTCGGCGCCGTGATCGAACCTGCGCTCGCCCGCGGGCAATGGGTCGTGAGCGACCGGTTCACCGACGCGACGCGCGCCTACCAGGGTGGCGGGCGGGGCGTGGACGGCCAGGCGATCGAGGCGCTCGCGTGTCTCGTGCATCCGGGACTCGAGCCCGACCTGACCTTCTACCTTGATGTGCCCGTGCACCAGGCGCGCCGCCGGATCGGTGGGGGAGACCTTTTCGAGGAACGGGAAGCGGCGCATCTCGATCGTTTCGAACGCGAGCGGGCGTCGTTTCACGAGCGCGTTCGCGCCGCCTACCGCGCCATCGCGCGGTCGGCCCCGCGCGTCCGCACGATCGACGCGAGCCTTCCGGAGGACGAGGTCGCGCGGCGGATCGTGTCCATGCTCGGGCCTTTCGTGGAGGAGTACCGATGAGCCTGCCGGGCTGGCTGGCCGAGCCTGCGTGGCGCCTGGACCGGATGGTCGAGGACGGTCGCACGCCCCATGCCGTCCTCATCGACGGGCCGGGCGGTTGGGGGGAGAGCCTGCTTGCGAGCCATTTCGTGCTGCGGCTGCTGGGGGAAGGACACGGCGCCGACGCCCGGACGCTGGCGCACCCGGACCTGCGCTGGGTCGAGCCCGAGGACGCGACGGTCAAGATCGACCAGGTGCGCGACCTGATCGGCTTCATGTTCCAGACGGCGGTCCGCAGCGGGACCAAGGCGGCGGTGCTGGAACACGCGGACCGAATGACGATCAACGCCGCCAACGCCGTGCTCAAGACCCTGGAGGAGCCGCCTCCGGGCAGCCATCTCGTCCTGGTCACCAGTGCGCCCCAACGCCTTCCGGCGACGGTGCGCAGTCGCTGCCAGCGCGTGGCCGTGCACCCGGCGGGAAGGGAGGCCGCCGCGGCGTGGCTGCGGGAACGCGGACGGGACGCACCGGAGGTGGGCCCCCTGCTCGTCGAACTGGGCGGAGCGCCCTACCGGGTGCTGGAAGCGCTGGAGCAGGACGAGAAGCCGATCTGGGACGTCCTGGAGGCGGTGGCGGCGGGTCGCAAGGGGGCCCTGGACGCGGCGGCCGACTGGCGCGCCGTCGACCTGCCGGAGCTGTGCGCGCGCTGGCTGCGTCACGTGCACGGCATGGCGCGGACGCGGCCCGATCCCCGGCCGCTGCTCGACTTCGCGGTCCGCCTCACGGCCCTGCGGAGCGCCGCGCTCGCCAACAGCGGTCTCGCCCGGCAGGCGCAACTGGAGCGCGTGCTCCTGGACTGGCGCGAGGTATCGGCTCCCGCCTAGGCGAACCATGGCGGATGTCCGCTGGACGACCCGGCGCCGTCGGCGATCATGGACGGCGCCTGTTCTGGGGAGACCAGCGGATGACGGACCAGGAGGAACGCGGCAGCCTGCTGTCGCTCACGGTCGCCGACGAGAGCGTGCTGTACGCCATGTACATGCCTTTCGTACGGCACGGCGGACTGTTCGTCCCGACGACCGAACCGCACGACCTCGGCGACGAGGTGTTCCTCCTCCTCGGCCTGCCGGACGCGCCGGAGCGGATCCCGGTCGCCGGGCGGGTCGTCTGGGTGACGCCCGCGCACGCCCGGAACGGCCGGCTGGCCGGGATCGGCGTGCAGCTCAGCGCGGACGACGACCTGGTCCGCTCGCGGATCGAGGAGTGCCTGGGCCCGCTCCTCGAGGCCGACAGACCCACCCACACGATGTAGCGGGGCGGCCGAGCCCGGCAGGGGACACGGTGTGCCGTCAGGTCAGCCGGCGCGTGAAGAAGTCCAGGATCGTCCGATAGCGGTGCACGGCGACCTCCCGCTCCTGGAGGCTGTGCCTCGCGCCGGGATAGGTCATGAGTTCGAACGGCACGCCGCGTTCCTGCAACGCCGACAGCAGCTTCGTCGTGTGCGTGAACAGGACGTTGTCGTCCGCCATGCCGTGCATGAGGAGGAGCGGGCCCGAAAGCCCGTCCAGGTGCGGAAACACGGAACTCCGCAGGTAGCGTTCGGGATGCGCCGCGGGGTCGCCGAGATACCGTTCCGTGTAGTGCGTGTCGTAGAGGCGCCAGTCGGTGACCGGGGCGACGCTGACGCCGGCGGCGAAGACGTCCGGGGCCCTGGCGAGACAGAGCAGGGCCATGTAGCCGCCGTAGCTGTGTCCGAAGACCCCTATCCGGTCGGCGTCGACCCAGTCGAGTCCGCGCAGGAACTCCACGCCCGTGAGCTGGTCGCGCACCTCCGGGTCGCCGAGGCGGCCGTGGACCGCGTCCTCGAAACGCTTCGCGCGCCCGGCGCCGCCCCGGTTGTCGAGCTCGAAGACGCCGAATCCGGTCTGGGCGAAGAGCTGCAGCGGCAGCGGGCCCCATTCGCGCCGTACGCGCTGCACGCCGGGGCCTCCGTAGACGTGGACGATCACCGGGTGGCGCTCGCCCGCCGTTGCTCCGAGCGGCGGCGTGAGGCGGTAGTGCAGGCGCTGCCCGTCCTCGGCCGTGATGCTGCCGAAGCGCGGCGGCACGTGGTGGTCGAGGAACGGATGATAGGGGTGGTCGCCGTCGACGCCGCCGTCGAGCACGGGATGGCCGGAGGGTTCGCTCCTCGCGAGGTCGAGCGCGTCGATGCGCACCGGCGTCGCGGGGTCCGTCCGGGTCACCACGCACAGTCCGGAGCGCCGCCCCATGAACGCGTCGTGCCAGCCGTCTCCTTCCGTGAGGGCCTCCGCCGGCCGGGCCGTGCGTCCGTCCAGGCTGACGCGGTAGACGTGCTGCGCGGTGGGGTCGCCGCGCCACCCGGTGACCACGGCCTCGCCGTCGTGCAGCCCGACGATCCGGGCGACGCGGTCGAGCCCGGTCGGCATGTGGACGAGTTCCCCGTCGAACCGGTACAGGTCGGCGCTTCCGCCGCGCTCGGAAGTCCAGAGGAAGGTGTCTCCGTCCCCGGTGAACACGAGGTTGTCGTGCAGGTTGACCCAGGTGTCGGCGCTCTCCTCGAACAGGGGCATGAGGCGTCCCTCGCCCGGCTCGTACCGGGTCGCCGCGAGGACGGTCTGGTCGCGGGTCTGCAGTTGCAGCAACAGGCTCCCGCCCGGCGCGAAGGCGACCCTCGCGAGATAGGCGTGGCCGTCGGCGTCCCACGGCACCCACTCGGAATCTCCGGGGACTCCGTCCTCGCCGATCCGTACGAGCGCCAGGCGTACCTCCGCGTTGGTGCCACCGGCGTAGGGGTAGCGCTGCGCCACCGCCTCGATGCGGTCCGCCGCGATCTCCGGGCGGCGGGACTCCGCCACGGGCGCCGCGTCGACACGGGTGTACGCGAGCCACCGGTCATCGGGCGACCACCAGTGCCCCTCGAAGCGGTGCATCTCTTCCTGTGCGATGAACTCCGGCAGGCCGTTCGTGACGGATTCCCCGCCGTCGTCGGTCACGCGGTGTTCCGCGCCGGTCTGCAGGTCGTGGAGGTAGAGGTCTCCCGCACGGACGGCACTGACGTAACGCCCGGTGCGGGAGAGCGTGATACCAGTCTGGCGTGTCGCTGGCGGCGTCACCGGCGACATCGCGCCTGACCGGAGATCGTGGAGCACGGCCTGCCCGCCGACCGCGAGGAGCACGCGGTGTCCGTCCGGGTGCCAGGAGTACGCGGTGATCCCGCCGGCGAATTGCCGGCGCCGCTCCCGCTCGGCGCGCTCCGCCGCGGTCGGCACACCCTCCTCGAAAGCAGCGGCGTTCACGCGTTCCTCGAGACGCCCCGAGGCCCGGTCCCAGCACCACAGGTCGAGGCGTTCGCGGTCCTCCCGGGCGGGGCGCAGGAAGGCGACCCGGGAACCGTCCGGGGCGACCTTCACCTGGGTCGGCGGCCGGCCGGCCAGGGGCGGGTCGCCGAACAGGCGCTGGACCGGGAGCCGCGTCAAGCGCGCTGCTCGAGGCCCGCGAAGGCGTCGCGCGTCAGGTTCTCGACGCCGTCGGCGGTGACCGCGACGTTGTCCTCGATGCGAATGCCCCCGCAGGGTAAGAACTCGTCGACGCGGGGCCAGACGACGTCGGCCGCGGCGGGGTCCGCGCGCAGTCCGTCGAGGAGCAGGGGGATGAAGTAGATGCCCGGCTCCACCGTGAAGACGTGACCTGCCTCGACGGTGCGCGTCAGGCGCAGCGCCGGGTAGCGCTCGGGCGGCGGTGCGGGCGTCCCGCGCGCGTCGGCGAGGTGCCCGCCGACGTCGTGGGTCTGCAGGCCGACCAGGTGGCCGAGGCCGTGGGGGAAGAAGGCGTCCGTGATCCCCGACTCGAACGCGGCGTCCGGGCTGCACGAGACGAACCCGAACTCGTGCAGGAGACGGGCGACGGCACGGTGCATGCGCTCGTGCAGGCGTACGTAGGTGACGCCCGGCCGGACCTCGCCGATCAGGGCGCGCTGCGCGGCATCCAGCGCGTCGACCAGGTCGGCGAAGGCGTCCCGCGAGGCGCTGTAGGTCCGGGTGATGTCGGAGGCGTAGCCCAGGTGCCTGCCGCCGGCGTCGATGAGGAAGCTCCTGCGCATGGCGGGCGGCGCGGCATCGTAGAGCTGGTAGTGCAGGACGCCGGCGTGGGCGTTCTGGGCGACGATGCTGGGGTAGGGGAGTTCCGCCTCGTTCTGCCGGCTGGCGCGCAGGAACGCGAGGTGGATGTCGAGTTCGCTCGCCCCGTCGAACCAGGCGTCCCGCGCCGCCAGGTGCCCGCGGGCGCCCATGTCCGTGGCGCGCCGCATGGCGTCGAGCTCGAACTCGTCCTTGCGCGCGCGGGCATAGTGCAGCGCATCGACGAGGTCCCCCGGATTGACGGCGTCGAAGGGCGCGTTGTCGCCGGGCGCGCCGGCTTCGCCGACGAGCACCGTCCGCTCTCCGTCCACCAGTCGGCCGAAGACAGCCGCCGCGAGATCGTCCAGCTCGGCGTGGACCTCGACGTCGAACTCGGCCGCGGCCCACTCAGGAACCGCCGGCGGCAGGTACCAGTAGTCCGCCGGCTGGTAGAAGAAGAGGCGGGGCCTGTCGGGGGGACGGTACAGGAGGACGCTGTGTTCGGCTTGCGGCAGCGGCGCCCACTGGGCGAAGTTGGGGTTCGGGCGGAACGGTGGCGCGATGTCGTCCTGGAAGCGGTACGCGGCTGCGCCGGCCGGAATCACGGCGGCGTCGAACCCGGCGTTCCGCATGGCCTCGCGCCATGTCTCCGCGACGCTCGCCACGTGGCGGGCGTACCGTTCGCGGTCGAAGCCGGGGAGTTGGGGCTGGGGCATCCGGATATGTTACCCGGCTGGGGCCGCCGGCAGTCGCGGGGGAGCCGCGCGAGGCTCCGACGCGTCGCCGGCGGAGCGTTCTATGGTATACATACTCCGTTTTCACTGATGCCAAGGGAGGCGCAATGGGGGCTTATGCCTATGCCCGGCCGACGAGCGTCGAGGAGGCGGTTTCCGTCCTCGCGTCGGCCGCCGAGGCGGGCCAGCGGACGCAGATGCTCGCGGGCGGAACGGACGTGCTCGTGCAGATGCGGTCCGTGGACCGGGATCCGCGGACACTGGTCGATGTCAAGCACATCGCCGAAACGAACCGGGTCGAGATCGGCTCGGACGAGGTGTTCGTCGGAGCGGCGGTCCCATCCGGCGTCCTGAACGAGAACGAAGAACTGAAGGCCATTTTCCCCGGCCTGATCGAATCCGCCGACCTGATCGGATCGACCCAGATCCAGGGCCGGGCGTCCATTGGCGGCAACCTCTGCAACTCTTCGCCCGCGGGCGACACCATCCCGGCGATCATCGCGGCCGGCGGCGTGTGCGTGATCGCCGGCCCGTCCGGCACGCGCGAGGTCGCGTGCGAGGACTTCCTGACGGGCGTGGGCACGAACGTGCTCGGGGACACCGAGTTCCTGCTGGGCATGCGCTTTCCGCGCCCGCCGGCGCGATCGGGGGACGCCTACCTGCGTTTCATCCCGCGCACCGAGATGGACATTGCCGTTGCCGGTGCGGGCGTCGCGCTGCACCTGGATGCGGACGGCAACTGCGTGCACGCGCGGGTGGCGATCGGGGCGGTGGCCCCGACGGCGCTCCTGGTGCCGGCGGCGGGGGAAGCCCTGGTCGGCACGCAGGTCGACGATGCGGCGCTCGCGGCGGCGGGGGCGGCGTGCTCCGCCGCGGCCTCGCCGATCACCGACAAGCGCGGCACCGTCGAGTACAGGATCAAGGTCGTCGGCGTGCTGTGTCGCCGCGCGGGGGCCATTGCCCGTGACCGGGCACTCGGGAACTAAGGAAGAAGCAACAGATGGCCAAAGTACACGTCACTACCAGCGTCAACGGCGAGGAACGCGAAGTCCTCTGCGAGCCGCACCAGTCGCTGCTCGATGTCCTGCGCGACGAACTCGGCATGACCGGCACCAAGGAAGGCTGCGCGACCGGCGACTGCGGCGCCTGCTCCGTACTGATCGACGGGCGCCTCGTCTGCTCCTGCCTGATGCTCGGCGTCGAGGCGGAAGGGGTGGACATCACGACCATCGAGGGCATCGCCAACGGCTCCGAACTGCATGTCCTGCAGCGCAAGTTCCTCGAGCACGCGGCGCTGCAGTGCGGAATCTGCACCCCGGGGTTCATCGTGGCGGCGAAGGCGCTGCTCGACACGAACCCGGACCCGGACGAGACGACCATTCGGTACTGGCTCGCCGGCAACCTGTGCCGCTGCACGGGTTACGACAAGATCGTTCGGGCGGTGCAGGACGCCGCCCAGGAACTGGCCTACGAGGCCTGATACGGAATCACGGGAGGAGATAAAGAAGTGGCAGAAGCGCACGACTACAAGGCGATCGGGACGAGTCCGGTACGACCGGACGGTGTCGACAAGGTGACGGGACGCGCCAACTTCGGCGCCGACTTGAACCTGCCCAACATGCTGCACGGCAAGGTGCTGCGCAGCCCGCACGCGCACGCGCGCATCCGGAGCGTGGACGTGAGCCGCGCCCTGGAAATGGACGGCGTGTACGCGGCGATCTCCGGCGCCGACTTCCCGAGCGGGGCGGAGGGCGACATCCAGGGCGAGGGTGGCGGCACGGTCTCGGACCTGGCGCAGAACATCGTGGCCCGCGACAAGGCCCTGTACCACGGTCATCCCGTGGCCGCAGTGGCGGCGAAGACGCCCTACATCGCGGAGCGCGCCCTCGACCTGATCGAGGTCGACTACGAGGTGCTGCCCCCGGTCCTCGACGTGGACGAGGCGATGGCGGACGGCGCGACCCTCATCAACGAGAACCTGCACACCAACGGCGACACGTCGCAACCAGCCAGCAACGTCGCGGGCATCACGAAGTTCGAGCGCGGCGACGTGGACGAGGCCTTCGCGGAAGCGGATCTGATCGTCGAGGGCGAGTACCGCACCCCCACGGCGCACCAGGGCTACATCGAGCCGCACGCCTGCACGGCGACCTACAGCGAGGAAGGCAAGGCCACCATCTGGTGCTGCACGCAGGGCCACTTCGACGTGCGTTCGCTGACGGCCAGCGTGCTCGGCGTCAGCGTCGGCGACCTCAAGGTCATCCCCTCGGAGATCGGCGGCGGCTTCGGCGGCAAGACGGTCATCTACCTCGAGCCGCTGGCGGTGAAGCTCTCCGAGGTTTCCGGCCGGCCG
This sequence comes from Pseudomonadales bacterium, assembly GCA_022827245.1. Classification (GTDB taxonomy): domain Bacteria; phylum Pseudomonadota; class Gammaproteobacteria; order Pseudomonadales; family Azotimanducaceae; genus VXNE01. The sequence goes on from JAJDTI010000108.1 coordinate 32,540, forward strand.
GTGAAGATGGTCATGTCGCGCGAGGAGGTTTTCCGCGCCACGGGCCCGACGTCGGCGACCCACTCCCGCGTCAAGGTCGGTGCGAAGAAGGACGGGACGATCACGGCCGCGAGCGCGTGGATCGCCTACGAGGCCGGCGCCTTCCCGGGCGCTCCGGTGGGGCCGGGCTGCATGGCGATCTTCGCGCCCTACGACCTGCCGAACTTCCGCGTCGAGGGCTTCGACGTGCTCGTCAACAAGCCGAAGGTCGCCGCGTATCGGGCGCCGGGCGCGCCCCAGGCCATGTACGCCATGGAGTCCGCGGTCGACGATCTCGCCCGCGAACTGGACATGGACCCGATCGACCTGCGGCTCATGAATGCCGCGGACGAAGGCACCCAGGCGCCGTACGGCCCGACGTTCCCGCCGATCGGCATCCGGGACTGCCTGCAGGCGGCCAAGGCCCACCCGAACTACACCACGCCGAAGGGCGAGGGCGTCGGGCGCGGCATCGCGGCGGGCTTCTGGTTCAACATCGGCATGCAGTCGAGCGCGGAAGTGCGCCTGTCCGAGGACGGCACCGTCACCGTGGTCGAAGGGAACCCGGACATCGGCGGGACGCGCGCGTCCATGTGCCTGATGGCGGCGGAGACCCTCGGTGTGCCTTACGAGACCGTGCGCGCCCACGTGGGCGACACCGAGTCGACCGGGTTCTGCAACGTCACCGGCGGCAGCCGCACGACGTTCGCTACCGGCATGGCGGTGGTCCAGGCCTGCGAGGACATCATCGCGCAGTGCAAGCAGCGCGCGGCCGCGACCTGGGACATCGACGCGGACCAGGTGGACTGGACGGACGGCGAGGCGGTGCCGCAGCCGGGCGTCAACGTGGACGTGCAGCCGCTGTCGCTTGCCGACATCGCGGGCAACGCCGGGCGGACCGGCGGTCCGATCCTCGGGCGCGCGAGCCTGAACGCCCAGGGGGCGGGGGCCTCGTTCTCGGTGAACATGGCCGACGTGACTGTCGACCGCGAGACGGGCAAGGTCGACGTCGTCAACTTCACGGCGATCCAGGACGCCGGCACGGCCATCCACCGCGCCTACGTCGAAGGGCAGATGCAGGGCGGCGCCGTGCAGGGGCTCGGCTGGGCGCTCAACGAGGAGTACGTCTACGACGCCAACGGCGAAATGGAGAACGCGGGTTTCCTCGACTACCGGGTGCCGGTGACGTCGGACATGCCGATGATCGACACGCACATCGTCGAGGTGCCGAACCCGTCGCATCCGTACGGTGTGCGCGGCGTCGGCGAGACGCCCATCGTGGCCCCGCTGTCGGTCGCGGCCAACGCGGTGCGCGACGCCCTCGGGTTCCGCATTCCCGACCTGCCGCTGTCGCCGCCGAACGTGCTCGCGGCGATCGACGACCGGGAAGGCGCCTGAACGATCGGGGCGCGCGGGCCACGCTCGCGCGCCCCGGCGGTAGCTGGTGATTGCGCAGTGCCCGATGGCGAAGGTCGTCTTTCCTGACCACCTGCTCTCCCACACGGGAGGCACGCGGGAGATCGCCGTCGAGGCGAAGAACTTCCGTGCCCTCGTCCGTGCCGTGGACAGCAGGTGGCCGGGCATCGAGGCGGTCCTCATGAAGACGGCGGTCGCGATTGACGGCCAGATCTACCAGGACGCCTGGCTCGAGCCCGTGGGGGCGGACAGCGAGGTGTTCTTCATGCATCGCATCGAGGGCGGCTAGCCGCGCGACGCTGCACGTCGCGTTGCGAAAAGCTCCGCTTTTCGGGCGCTGGAGCCTGCCGTGCCGAGACTCGTCAACCTCGGTTCCCTCTGTGTCGACCACGTCTACGGCGTGCCGAACATCACCTCCGCGGGCGAGACGGTGGCGAGCCGAAGCCATGCGGTGTTTCCGGGCGGCAAGGGGCTCAACCAGTCGTTGGCGGCCGCGCGCGCCGGGGCGGAGGTCGCCCATGCCGGCTGCATCGGGAGCGACGGACTCTGGCTGCGGGAGGAACTTCTCGGCGCCGGCGTCGATGTCTCCCTCGTGCGCGAGGTCGAGACGCCCTCCGGGCACGCCGTCATCCAGGTCAATCCGCGGGGTGAGAACGCGATCGTCATCGCCGGCGGAGCGAACCGCGTACTGACCGCGTCCGATCGCGACGCCGCGTTCGCCCGCTGCGGGCCCGGCGACTGGCTGCTCCTGCAGAACGAGATCAACGATCTCGAAGCGGTGCTGGCGGGTGCCCGGGCAGCCGGGTGCCGCGTGGCATTCAACGTGGCGCCCGTCGACGGCCGCGAGGCGGCCTACGACCTGGGCGCGGTCGCGTTGCTTATCCTGAACGAAGTCGAGGCGGCCGCGCTCGCCGGTGTTCCGGAGCCTGACCCCGCGCTCGATGTCCTCTGCCGGCGCTATCCGTCCTGCGACGTGGTCATCACGCTCGGCCGCGACGGCCTGCGCCACGGCAGGCGTGACGCACGGCTGCGGCTCGACGCGTTCCCCGCCGACGCGGTGGACGAAACCGCGGCCGGGGACGCCTTCGTCGGCTACCTGATGGCGGCGCTCCTCGAGGGCAAGCCGATGCGCGAGGCGCTCGTCCTCGGCTCGGCGGCCGGAGCGCTGGCGGTGACACGGGCCGGGGCGGCGAGTTCGATCCCGGAGCGCGAGGCCGTCGAGGCGTTGGCCGCGCGGTAGGGGCGACCCTCGTGGTCGCCCGGGCCGAAATCGTGCAGGCCGTCGAGGCGGGAGAGGTAGGGGCGACGCTTGTCGTCGCCCGTGCCGGAGTGGTGCAAGCACTCGACACGGGAGGGGACAAGCCCCTCCCCTACGGGGCCCGGGCCAAAATCGTGCAGGCCGTCGAGGCGGAAGAGGTAGGGGCGACGCTTGTCGTCGCCCGTGCCGGAGCGGTGCAAGCACTCGACACGGGAGGGGACAAGCCCCTCCCCCACGATCACGCCTCGAAATCCAGCCCCGTGGCCGCCGCCAGTTCCCCGATCGCCTGGTCCTCGTCGAGGACCTTGATCGTGTGCATCCCCATCGCCCGGGCGGGCTTCAGGTTGATCCCGAGATCGTCGAGGAAGACGCAGTTCGCGGGGTCTACGTCGAGGCGTTCGCAGGCGAGCCGGTAGATCGCCGGGTCGGGCTTGCGGATGCCCTCGACGCTCGACTCGACGACGATGTCGAAGTGCGCCATTGCGACCTCCATGACGGAGGCGCGCTTTGGGTCGGGCGGCGGGCGCGATGGGTCCGGCTTCATGTTGTTGGTGATGGCGCCGACCTTGAAGCGTTCGCGGCAGCGGGCGAGGGCGGCGATCATGCGCGGGCGGATGTCGCCGCTCAGGAGTTCGAGGACGGCCTTGCCGGACACGGGGTGACCGAGTGCCGTGCTCTCAGCGCGGAACAGCGCGTCGAACTCGTCGGCGGAGACCTGGCTCGCCTCGAAGCGCGCCCACGCGTTCGTGCGCGGGTTGGTCGAGTTCACGGTGCGGATGAAGTCGGCGGGCAGGTCGTGGGCCGCCTCGAAGCGGTTGAACGCCTCGAACGGACTCGTCGTGAGGACCCCGCCGATGTCCCACAGCGTCGCTTCGATGGCCATGCTTACAGCTCCTGGTCGGACAGGAAGGCGTGGATCTCGCGGGCGAGCGCCTCCGGCTGGTCGAGTTCGACGAGGTGTCCGGCGTCGTCGATCACGGTTTCGCGCACGGGCCCCGCGATACCGGCGGCGAAACGGGAGAGATAGGAGGCCGGAATCACCCGGTCGTCGGCACCGCGGGCCAGCAGCGTCGGCTGCGCGATCCGGTGCAGGCGCCGGGCGACGCCCGTCGCGCCGAACGGGAAGAGGAACCGGGCGGCGGCTTCCATGCTCCGTGTCTGGGCGATCTGCCACTCCACGGCGTCCGCTCCCTCCGGGGTCTCCCACGCCGCCTTCCAGCGCTCCGGGTCGGCGCAGACCAGGCCCGCCAGGATGTCCGGGGCGGGGATCTGCGCCCAGATGTCGGCGTTGGGGTCGTCCTCGTCGAACAGGCCGAACGGCGCGACCAGGACCAGGCGGCGAATCCTGGCGCCGGCGATGGCCGCGGTCTCCGCGGCGAGGGCGCCGCCGACGGAACTGCCGACCAGGTCCATGACCGGCAGGTCGAGCGCCTCGAACATCTCGACGCTGTCGACGATCCAGTCGTAGACGCTGTCGAGGTGGCGGAACGCCTCGGAGCCGGGGAATCCGGGGAGGGACGGGACGACGACGTGCCGGGTCTCGCTCAGGTGGTCGAGAAACGGCAGCCAGCGGGGCACGCCGCCGATGCCGGCCAGGAAGACCGCGGGGGGCGCGCTGGAAGGCGTAGATGGCGCCTGCTCGAACACGCGCATCGACCGCCCGCGCAGGGCGATCGTCCGCTCCGACGGCACGTCAGGCGACCCTGGCCGGGGTGTAGCGTTCCGCCTCCGCCATCGGGCGCGGCCACCACCGGTCTTCCCAGCGGTCGTCGAACAGGTCGCGGATCTGGGGAAGCACGCGTTCCGCGTACAGGCGCGTGTTGTACTGCGCGAGTTCCGTCGACATGTTGCCGAACTGGCACAGCAGCATGAGGTGTCCGACGTTCATCTCAAGGCACACCTCGCGCAGCCGCTCGGCCACCTGGTCGGGGTCGCCGGCCACGACGTAGCCGAGATCGACGATGTCCTCCCACTGGGTCGCTACCGGTGGACGCCCGCCGATGCCGCGGCTGCCGGCTGCCGCCTGGGCGACCTGCGACTGGACCCGCGCGCGCTGCGAGGCCTCGCTCGAGTAGCCGGGCGGCGACGCCCACTTGGGGTTGACGTGCAGGCAGCGGCCGTAGAAGTACTCGGCGGGACCGCGGTACAGCTCGTTGGCTTCCCGCTCGGTCTCCGCGACGCCGACGAACTGCAGGAAACCCACGCGATAGGGGTTCCGGTCCTTGCCCAGCCTGTCCATCTCGTTCCAGAAACCCTGCACGGTGGCCATCCCGGCCTTGTACCCGAAGTACGAGAGGTAGCAGTACACGTAGTCCATCTCGGCGCACCACTGCCAGGTCTCGACGGAGCCCCCGCCCGGGATCCACACCGGCGGATGCGGCTGCTGGATTGGCCGGGGCCAGACGTTGACGTAGCGAAGCTGGTTGAAGCGCCCGTCGAACGAGAACGTCTCGGGTTCCTGCCAGGCCTTCATGACGATGTCGTGGGCCTCCAGATAGCGTTCGCGGAGTTTCGACGGGTTCTGGCCGTAGGCGAACACGGTGTCCATCGGCGTCCCCACGGGGAAGCCGGCGATCAGCCGGCCGCCCGACATGCAGTCGAGCATCGCGAACTCTTCCGCGACACGGGTCGGCGGGTTGTAGAGCGCCAGGGAGTTGCCCATCACGCAGATGGCGGGGGAACGCGTCCGGCGCGTGAGCGACGCGGCGATGAGGTTGGGCGACGGCATCAGTCCATAGCCGTTCTGGTGGTGCTCGTTGCAGCAGATGCCGTCGAAGCCCACCTCGCCGGCGTACTCGAGTTCGTCGAGGAACTCGTTGTAGTGCTCGTGCACGCGCGCGGGGTCCAGCAGCCCGGCGTCGATGTCGACCCACACCGAGGGATGCGCCTCCCGGAAGTCGTCCGGCAGGTCCTTGTAGGGCATCAGGTGGAACCACAGGTTCTTCATCGACGTCTCCCCTCGGTGGTGCGCGGAGTGTATGCCATTGGTATAACGCCAACCAAAGCGGTGCTGGAGTCGGATGGCAATGGACATGCAGGACGGGGTGGCGATCGTGACGGGGTCGTCGTCGGGGGTCGGTGCGGCATGCGCGCGCCAACTGGCCGAGCGCGGCTGTCACGTCGCGATCAACTACGCGCACAACGCCGACGGCGCCGAAGCGACCCGTGCCGCGTGCGAGGAGTTCGGCGTCGAGACCGTCGTGGTCCAGGCGGACGTCTCCGACGATACGCAGTGCCGGGCACTCGCGGACGCGGCCCTTACGAAGTGGGGCCGTATCGACGCCCTGGTGAACAACGCGGGGACGACGAAGTTCAATCCCCACGAGAACCTGGACGGGCTCTCGCGCGAGGACTTCCTCGACATCTATGCCGTCAATGCCGTCGGGCCCTACCAGATGGCCCGGGCCGTCGCGCCCGCGATGCGCACGGGCGGGCGCGGCAGCATCGTCAACGTCGCCTCGGTGGCCGGGGTGATGGGGGTCGGCAGTTCCATCGCCTACGCGGCGTCGAAGGGGGCCCTCATCACGCTCACGCTGTCCCTCGCGCGCGTGCTCGGCCCGGAGATCCGGGTGAACACCGTGTGTCCCGGGTTCATCCAGGGGGAATGGCTCGAGAAGGGAATGGGGAAGGAGCGCTACGACGCGGCGAAGGCCGCGCTGGAGCGGAACACGCCGCTGCAGCTCACCACGACTCCGGACACCGTCGCGGAAGGCATCCTGTACTTCATCTGCGGCGCCGACGTGATCACGGGGGAGACGCTGATCATGGACGGCGGCATGCACCTCGGCCAGGCGCCGCTCACCCGTCGGTAACCGGCGAGGGCGGCCCCTACGACCGCGCGGACCCGGGGTGGCGTACGTCCCGCCCCCGGATCACGTAGACGATGTACTCGCTGATGTTCTTGGCGTGGTCGCCGATGCGTTCCAGCGCCCGGGCCGTCCAGACGGTGTTCACCGCGCGCTGCACGAAGTCCGACTGCTCGTCGATCTCGCGCAGCAGCGCGCGGTCGACGGCCGCGAAGCCGTCGTCGACCTCGGCATCCGCGGCGATGACCTCGTAGGCGGCGTCGAGGTCGAGCCGGGCGAAGGCGTCGAGGGTGGTGGTCAGCATGCGGATGACGATGTCCCGCATGTGCTGGATGCCGATGTAGCCGTTGTCGGGGATCGGGAAGGTGGCTACCTGCTCGGTCATCCTGGCGATCTTGCAGGCCTCGTCGCCGACCCGTTCGAGGTCGGTCCCGGCCTTCATGATGCTGATCAGCAGCCGCAGGTCCCTGGCGGCGGGCTGCCGCCGCGCGATGATGTGCACGCACTCGTCGTCGAGGGCGAGTTCGAGCCGGTTCACGTCGGTCTCCAGCGTGAACACTTCCGCGGCGAGGCCGGTGTCGTGGGTGACGAAGGCGCGCGCCGCGGACCGCAACTGGCGCTCGACGAGCCCGCCCATCTCCATCAGGAGGCGGTTCAGCGACTCCAGTTCGCTGTCGTATTGCTCCGAGATGTGCCGGCTCATCCGTAGCGGCCCGTGATGTAGTCCTCGGTCTGCTGCTTCGCGGGGTTGAGGAACATGCCGTCCGTGTTGCCGAACTCCACGAGTTCGCCCATGTAGAGAAACGCCGTGTAGTCTGACACGCGCGCCGCCTGTTGCATGTTGTGGGTGACGATGGCGATCGTGTACTCCGCGCCGAGCTGGTGGATCAGCTCCTCGATGCGGAGCGTCGAGATGGGATCCAGCGCCGACGCCGGCTCGTCGAGCAGGAGGACGTCGGGGCGCACGGCGATGGCGCGCGCGATCATCAGCCGCTGCTGCTGGCCCCCGGACAACTCGAGCGCCGTCTCGTTGAGCCGGTCGCGGACCTCGTCCCAGAGCGCGGCGCTCTTCAGGCTCCACTCGACCCGGTCGTCCATCTCCGACCTGGCAATGCCGCGTTGCAGCCGCAGGCCGTAGGCGACGTTCTCGTACACCGACTTCGGGAACGGGTTCGGCTGCTGGAAGACCATGCCCACGCGGCGGCGCAGGTCCGCGACGTCGACCCCCCGACGGTAGATGTCCATCCCGTTCAGGGTCACCGAGCCCGACACCCGGACGCCGTCGATCAGGTCGTTCAGGCGGTTGAGACAGCGCAGCAGCGTGGACTTGCCGCAGCCCGACGGCCCGATGAAGGCGGTCACCCTGCGCCGCGGGATGGTGAGGGAAACGTGGCTGAGCGCGGGCACGCCGCCGTAGGAGAGCGAGAGGTCACGTACCTCCAGGCAGGGCGTCTCGCGTTCGGGGGACGCCGGGGCGCCGTCGACCCCTCCGGCCGCCGGGCCATCGGACGCCGCCCGGTCGTTACCGGGGTCCTTCCGTTCCGTTGCCACTGTCGCCGCTCCTGCCGGCTGCGGGGTCATCCCTCGATGAACCGGTAGCGTCCCTCGAGACGGTTCCGGAGCATGATCGCGGTGAGGTTCAGGACCACAATGATCCCGATCAATAGTAGCGCCGTCGCATAGACGAGGGGACGCGCGGCCTCCACGTTGGGGCTCTGGAAACCCACGTCGTAGATGTGGAAGCCGAGGTGCATGAACTTCCGCTCGAGATGAATGAACGGGGGATTGCCGTCCACCGGCAGCGCGGGCGCGAGCTTCACGACGCCGACCAGCATCAGCGGGGCGACCTCGCCCGCGGCCCGCGCCACCGCGAGGATGACCCCGGTGAGGATGGACGGGCTCGCGACCGGCAGGATGATCCGGAACAGCGTCTCGGCCTTCGTCGCCCCGAGGGCCAGGCTGCCTTCGCGGATCGCCCGCGGAATCCGGGCGAGCCCTTCTTCCGTGGAAACGATGACCACGGGCACGGTCAGCAGGGCGAGCGTCAGGGAGGCCCAGACGAGGCCTGGCGTCCCGAAGGTCGGGGCCGGGCGGGCTTCGGGGTAGAACAGGTCGTCCAGCGTGCCCCCGACCAGGTAGACGAAGAAGCCGAGGCCGAACACCCCGTAGACGATGCCTGGCACGCCGGCGAGATTGTTCACGGCGATCCGGATCAGCCGGACGAGCGCGCCCTGGCGCGCGTACTCGTGCAGGTACACGGCGGCGATCACGCCGAAAGGCGTGACGAGGACGGACATGATCAGGACCATCATGACCGTCCCGAAGATGGCCGGAAACACGCCGCCCTCCGTGTTCGCCTCGCGGGGTTCTTCCGACAGGAAGTCCCACAGGCTCGCCATGTAGTGGGTGATCTGCTCGACGCGTGACATCGCGTTCGGCCGCCAGGCGCGCAGCACGTCCCGCAGTTCGATCCGCACGCGGCGACCGTCCATGATCTCGACCTCGACGGCATCGCGCTCGAGGGCTCGGACGAGGTCCATCAGGCGCGCCTCGACGCGCGTGTATTCCTCGTTCAGCGACCGCTCCCGCCAGTCGAGGTCGAAGCCGGCCCCGTCGAGCGCGCGCCGCCTCCGTTCGAGCCGGAGCTCCTCGAGTTCGTAGTTGATGGAGTCGATCGTGGAAGCCTGCAGGTCGGCGATCTCCTCCCGCAGGGCCGCGACCCGGGCGAGGCGTTGCTGTAGCGCCGTCCAGGCCTGCGCATCCGAACCGTGGACCACCCGGTCCTCGTGCTCGAAGATCCCCCGGAGCCTGCCGTAGGCGTTGCCCCACTCCATCCGCTCGAACACGACCAGGTCCGCCGGGCGGCGTTCCGAGACGATGGCGGCGCGGTCCAGCCAGCGGAAGTCCGGCGCGTTCACCCTGCGGTTGCCGGTCTTGATGAGGCGGCGTTCCACGGGCGTTCCGGAGCCGGGGTCAGGGAGCAGTTCGGGGTCGGCGAACTCGATTCCGGCGAGTTCCCCGATCACGGACGCGCGGCCGGTGCCGTCGTCGTGGACGATCTCCAGCACTTCCGCCGGCCAGAAGTGCGCGAGTCCGCGGGCGGCGATGAGTCCCACCAGCCCGAGCACGGCGGCGACGGAGAGTCCGACCGCGCCGGCGTTCAGCCACACCCAGGGTGCGCCGGACGTCCACCAGGACGTGCGCCGCGTGTCGGGAGCGGGCATGACGTCGCTCATGCTCTGGCGCCGGTCACTACATTCCCTCCGGTCACGGCGTCTCCTCCTAAAGCGCCCCGGAGCCGCCCCCGCGGCGCGGGTTCGCCTCCGGCCCAGCCCCACCGGCCTCCAGGAGACGCCCTGGCTCCGGTCACTGCGTTCCCTCCGTCCACTGCGTCTCCTAGAGGTTCGCGTAGCGGACGCGCAGCCGCTGCCGCACCACCTCGGCGGCGGTGTTGAAGACGAAGGTGATGACGAACAGCACGAGCGCGGACAGGAAGAGGATCCGGTAGTGCGTGCTGCCGACCTGGGACTCCGGCAGCTCGATGGCGATGTTGGCGGCGAGCGTCCGCATGCCCTCGAACAGGTTGAAATCCATCAGCGGCGTGTTGCCGGTCGCCATCAGCACGATCATCGTTTCGCCGACCGCGCGTCCGAACCCGATCATCGACGCCGAGAAGATCCCGGGGCTCGCGGTCGGTATCACGACCCGGACCACGGTCTGCCAGGGCGTGGCGCCCAGCGCCAGCGAGCCCGTGGCCAGGTGGCGCGGCACGCCGTGAATGGCGTCCTCCGAGAGGGCGAAGATCGTCGGGATCACGGCGATGCCTATGGCCACGCCGACGATCAGCGCGTTGCGCTGGTCGTACTCGAGCCCGAATGCCGACCGGAACCAGCGTTGCGCGTCGCCGTCGAACAGCGCGTCCTCGAGCGGGGCGTCGAACGCGAACACGGCCCAGACGACGCCGGCGATGACCGGAACGACGAGGGCGGCCGCCCAGCCGTCCAGCGGCCGGGTGACGCGCGCCGGCAACAGGTGCCAGAGCCACGCAAAGAGCAGTATCCCGCCCGGTACGGCGAGGAAGCTCACCAGGGTCGCGGACAGGTGCGCCTCGACGAGCGGAGCGAGCCAGAGCCCTGCCAGGAAGCCGAGGATCACCGTGGGCAGCGCCGCCATCATCTCGATGCCGGGCTTGACCCAGCGGCGCATCGCGGGGGCCATGAAGTAGGCGGTGTAGACCGCGCTCATCACCGCGACGGGGGCTGCGAAGAGCATGGCGTAGAAGGCCGCCTTCAGCGTGCCGAAGAGCAGGGGCGCCAGGGAGAACTTCGGTTCGAACTCGGTCTCGGCGGAGGAGCTCTGCCAGCTCCGCACGGGCCGTTCGTAGCCTTCGTAGTGCACCCCTTGCCAGAGCGTCGAGAACGAGACCTCGGGGTGCGGGTTGGTGACCGCGAAGGCGTGCAGCATGCCGTCCGCCGACACCAGGTAGGCGCGGTCCCCACGCGGCGAGAACGCGCCGATGCGTACCGCGGAGTGTGCGCCGAGGGCGGCGTCGAGGGTGGCGAGGCGACGGGCGGATGTGGCGTGGGCCAGGTGCAGCGCACCGTTTTCGTCGAATGCGAGGAAGCCCTTGCGCCGCGCTTCCGCGACCAGGAGCGTCACCGGTGCGGGGAAGTCGAACGTGCGCGCATCGACCAGTCGCGCTTGCGCGCCGCTCCCGGCGAGGAACCACTGCGTCAGCCTCCCGGCATCGTCTGCCGCCAGGAACGATACGCGTCCGAGGAGGGGCGCGACGGCTGTCATCGCGTGCCCGGAAGGCACCAGGGGGGCGGCCAGAATCTGCCGGGGGGACCCTGGCGCGGACACGTCGTACACGGTCATGGCCCCGCCCGTCGAGGTCACATGGAGCGTCCTGCCGCGGGGGCCGAAGTCGATCCGCGCGACGGGGCGACCGGGGCCGATGCGGCCGGTTCCGGCCGGCTCGAGTCCGCCGCCTTCGCCGGGCGCGCCGAAGGCGGACAGGTGTATCGCTCCCGCGACATCGACGAGGGCGACGCGCAGCCGCGCCTCGTCGCGGTGCACGTCGAATGCCGTACTCGGCTGCACGGGGAAGGCGAGGGGCTCGCCTTCGAAGAGCGCGTCCACGCCATGGCCGAGGGGTCCGTCGGCGAGGCGGGCGCTGCCGGGCGAACGCCCGGAGGCAAGGCGTACGAACCGCATCCGCCCGTCCGCGGCAAGCACGGCGTACGTGTCTCGCGTGGCGGCGACTGGCCGGGCCGCCACCAGGCGCCCGCCCGGAAGCTGGACCGTGTCGAGTACGACGCCGGTGTCGGGATCGATGAAGTGCACGACCCCGGCGGCGTCCATCGCATGCAGGGCCCCGGCGCCGTCGTCGACCCCCAGCGCGAGGATGTCCGCGGAAGGCAGGGCCGTTCCGGGGAGCCGCTCGATGGCCGCGCCCTGCAGCAGCGGCGCCGCAACCCACACCAGGAAGAAGAAGATGAGGGCGATGGCGGCGACGACGGCGGCGCCGCCAAGTCCCACGATGCGCCGCGTGACCACGTCCACGAACCGTCGCCGACGTGCCAGCCTGGAACCTTCCGTCACCACTAGTGTCGTGTCACGTGTGTTCTGTCGCTTCAGAGTTCGCCCTGCGCGTCAATGCAAGGCGTGGTCCGCAGGGAATATCGGGCATATTGGCAAGGACCACAACGCGGCAGTGGCG
>JAJDTI010000012.1 GCA_022827245.1 Pseudomonadales bacterium
GCCGCCGCAGGCGAACTCGAGGCGCTCGGCGCCCTCATCGACGAGGTCGACCAGGCGGTCAAGGCCGGCCGGCAGCTTTGCGGAGACGTTGGCGCCCAGATCTGCCGCGCGTTCGCGGCCTATGCGCGCCGTGAATACCGAGAGGCGGCGGACAATCTGTGGGCCGTGGGTCCCGAGACACCGCGTCTAGGCGGCAGCCACGCGCAGCGCGACCTGTTCATCGACACGTTGATCGCGGCCCATCTCCGTTCCGGCGGGCGCGCGCAAGCGCTGGAGGCGCTGCGGTCGCGTTCCGGACGCCGGGCGCCACACCTGGACGAGCGCTGGATGGGGCGTCTCGACGGCGCCGCGGCGCCCACTTGACGGGAGTTCACGATGCACAGACATATGCCCTTCGCCGCCATGGTTATCGCAACGCTAGCCTGGGGCTGTGGACCGACCCCCGAACCGCGCTCCCAGGATCCCGCGGTGGCTGCCGCGGTCTTCACGGCCGACGCGCTCCGGCTGCGGCTCGAAACCGCGGCGCCCGGCGATGTCATCGACGTCCCGCCGGGCACGTTCGACTTCCGCCGCGGCCTCACGCTCACCGCGGATGGAGTGACGATCCGCGGGGCCGGCATGGACGCCACGGTACTGCGTTTCGCGGAACAGGTCGCCGGGGCCGAGGGCGTACTCGTCACGGGGAGCGACTTCACGATCGAGGACCTCGCGATCGAGGACACCGCCGGTGACGCCCTCAAGATCAACGGCGGCCGCAACATCGCCGTGCGCCGCGTCCGCACCGAGTGGACGAACGGACCGGACACCGGCAACGGCGCATACGGCATCTACCCCGTCCAGACGGAGAACACCCTGGTCGAGGAGTCGGTGGCGATCGCGGCCTCCGACGCCGGCATCTACGTCGGCCAGTCGCGCAACGTCATCGTGCGCAACAACAGGGCGGAGTGGAACGTCGCCGGGATCGAGATCGAGAACACCGTACGCGCGGACGTCCACGGCAACGTCGCGACCAGGAACACCGGCGGCATCCTCGTGTTCAACATGCCGGACCTGCCGCAGGCTGGCCACAGCACCCGGGTGTTCGACAACGACATCCTCGACAACAGCACCGCGAACTTCGGCGCGCCTGGTTCCGCCGTCGCCTCCGTCCCCGCGGGGTCGGGCGTCATCCTGAGCGCCAACGACCGCGTCGAGGTGTTCGACAACCGGATCGCCGGTCACCGCACGGGCAACATCCTGATCAGCAGCTACTTCAGCGCCGGCTACTCCGGCGAGCGCGAGGTGCAGCCGACGTTCGACCCCTACCCCGAGACCCTCTTCCTCTACGGCAACACCTTCGGCCGCGGCGGCCATGCCCCGGACCTGGCCGAACTCGACGCGGTGCGCACGGCGCTCTACGGCGCGTCCGGAAGCCTCCCCGACATCGTCTGGGACGGGTTCCGCAACCCGGAGAAGACCGGCGCCGAGTTCGCCATCTGCACCGGCGGAACCGACGTGCTCGACCTCGACGCCGACGACGGCTATGCGAATCCCGGAGTGGACGAGAGCGCCCACGATTGCGCACACGAGAAGCTGGCGTCGGTCATCCTCCCGGGCCTGTAGCCCTGCTCGGCAACATCCGAAGACCGTCGGGGTCCTTCCGCACGCGGTTGGCGAGCGCCGCGGTTCTCTTCGCCCTCGGCGCCTGCACGCAGCCGGAAGTCCGCTTCCACGCCCCCGGCGACTACCCCGACCGGCTCTCCGCCTGGGGCGTGCTGCAGGCGCGCGGCGATCGCCTGGTGCTCGGCCGCGACGTCACGCCCTACGACGTCAACACGCCGCTGTTCATGGACCATGCGCTGAAGCTGCGCACCATCTGGATGCCAACGGGCGCCACCGGGGCGTTCCGCGATCACGCGCGCTACGAACTGCCGGTCGGCACGGTGCTGTCCAAGACCTTCTTCTACCCCGGGAGCGGCGACGTCGCGCAGGCCGTGCGGGGCTGGGACGGTGACGTGGCCGGCCTCGACCCCGGCGCGGTCCGCCTGGTCGAGACCAGGCTGCTGGTCCGGCAGGACTCGGGCTGGGAGGCCCTGCCCTACGTCTGGCGCGGAGACGATGCCCACCTCTCGGTGGGCGGCGCCATCGAGCGCTTCGACCTCGCCGTCGACGGCGGGACCGCGCCGCTCGACTACGTCGTGCCGACCCGCAACGAGTGCGCCTCCTGTCACGCGACGGATGCCGCCCGCGAACTCCTGCCCCTCGGGATCCGCACGCGCCAACTGAACCGGGGCTACCACGGCGCGGACGCCAACCAGCTCGACGCCTGGCGCGACCGCGGCCTGATGAGCGGACTCCCCCACCCGTCCGGCTGGCCACGGAACGCGGACTGGCTGGTCGGCGAGGCCACGACGGAACACCTGGCGCGCTCCTACCTCGACGCGAACTGCGGCCACTGCCACAACCCCGAGAGCGTCATCGACACCACCGGGCTCTGGCTCGACTACCAGGCGCACCCCTTGCGCCGCATGGGCGCCTGCAAGCCGCCGATCGCGGCCGGCCGCGGCACCGGAGGCCGGCCCTATTCCATCGTGCCGGGCCAGCCGGACGCTTCGATCCTGACGTTCCGCATGGCGGCGACGCATCCCTCCGAACGCATGCCGGAACTCGGGCGCACGCTCGTCGACCGGCGCGCCGTCGACATCGTGGCGCGGTGGGTGGCGTCGCTCCCCGGAACCTGCTCGTAAACGGCGGCTAGGAGCTTGCGCCGTAGGAGTTTCGCGCCAGCGAAACTCCCAACGCGACCGTCAGGTCGCGCTAGACCAGCGACAGGAAATCCGCGACGATGCGGGGGCCCCGGACCGCTTCGACCTCTGGCCATCGAAACTGGAGAACACCCCATGAAACGCACCGTCGCAGCCTGTCTGCTCATCGCCGCCACCGTCGCCGCGCATGCCGAGGAGGCCTGCGAGCCGTCCCGCTGGGGCGCGGACGACGAGATCGGCAACGCCAACCTGATCACCCCCGAGTCGGTCCTGGCCGCCGCCAGCCTGGTCAAGACCGGCAAGACCTACAGCCTCGGCATCGTCATCGACAGCAATACCCCGGCGTTCGCGCCGCGCGGACTGATGCTGCAGGTGGTGCAGCCGAACCAGCAGGAGGGACGCGTCGCGTTCCCGAACGCCACCTACAACGACGACCTGTTCCAGGGCTGGTTCGGCATCGGCCCGCAGATCGACGGGCTCGGGCACCTCGGCGGTCCCGGCGGCATGTACTACAACTGCAACGACGCCAAGGACTTCGCCTTCCTGACGGGGCTCACGAAACTCGGTATCGAGAAGATCCCGCCCCTCGTGGCGCGCGGCATCGTGCTCGACATGGCCGCCCACTTCGGCGTCGAGCACATGGAGTCCGGGCAGTACTTCACCGTGGAGGATGTCCAGGCCGTCGAGGAGAAGCAGGGAACGCCCGTGCGGAAGGGCGACGTGGTGCTCTTCCACACCGGCTGGACCGAAGCCAAGCTCGAAGCGGAACCCGATGTCTGGGTCGCGACCGAGCCCGGCCAGAGCGAGGAGGTCGCCCGGTACATGGCGTCGAAGGAGGTCGTCGCGGTCGGCGCCGACACCTGGGGCCTCGACGTGGTGCCACCCCCGGATCCGAACCGGCCCTTCCAGGGACACGTGATCCTCCTGAAGGAGAACGGGATCTACATCCTGGAAACGATGAACACGGGGCCGCTGGTGCGTGACGGCGCCTTCGAGTTCCTGTTCGTGCTCGGACAAGCGAAGGTGCGCGGCGCCGTGCAGATGATCATCAACCCGATCGCGATTCGCTGAACCCCGGAGCGCTGACGGTGGACGCCGCCGACCGCCCTTGGCGTTTCTGGCTGCTCGCGCTGCTCTGGCTCCCGGCCGGTCTCGTCCTGCAGGCGGCGGTCCGCTTCGGCGGATCGGCGGAGCCCCTGATGCTCCCCGCGATGCTGATGGCCGCCGGCTCGCTGGTCTTCGTAGCCCCCTGCGGCCTGCCCCTCGCACTCGGCTGCAGGAGGCTGTGGCGGCTCGGCTACCGGAGGGCCGCGTGGGGATGGGGCGTCGGACTGGGCGCCGTCACGCTATGGGCGACCCTGCTCGGCGGCCTGCTGGGGCCGGTCGTGATCGTCCTGTCCGCCCTCGTGCTCAGCCTCCCGGTGTGGCTTGCCGCCCTGGTTCTCGCCAGGCGAGAGACCCCGGTGTAGGGGCGACCCTCGCGGTCGCCCGTCTCGACGCCATGCACGAACTCGAGCCGGGAGGGGACAAAGCCCCTCCCCTACGGGTGCATTTCGAGGATTTCCTCCGGGAGCGGGTGGGTCTCGTCGGTCCACTTCGCGTAGCGGCTGAACTGCGGACCGATCTCGGCCCAGCCCATCGGGTCGCCGGCGCCCAGGAAACGCGCGAACTCCGGCGGGTTGCGCTCGAGCATCTCCCGCGGGACGTGACGCTGGTACTGCTCCTGGGTCTTGAGGCGCTGGTGGCAGACGTAGGTCGTCAGGTTCAGGCGCAGGCCGTCGGTCTTCTTCGGGAAGGCGCCGTGCCAGACGTTGCCGTTGAAGAAGATCAGGGAACCGACAGGCGCCTCGACGGCCACCGCCTCGTCCACGCGCTCGCCCGGCTCCGGCATGCGGCAGAGCTTGTTGCTGCCCGGGACGAACGCGATGGCGCCGTCTTCCTTCGTGTAGTCGGTGAGGCAGAGCGCCGAATTGCAGACGTCGTTGCAGCCCTCGGGCAGCGTGCCGGACAGCGGCCGGGGCGTGTCGGCGTGCAGTCCGAGGGTCTCGCCATAGTCGCCGCCCTTCCACTTGACGAACGACGTGAGCGACGAAAGCTGGCCCTCGCCGCGCATGTAGTGGTTGACCATGGCCTTCATGGTGCGGTTGCTGAGCCACTCCTCGAAGACCCGGCCCTCGAAGAGCATGTAGTAGAGGAGGAACTGTCCCTCGTTCTGCGGCTCCGAGCGGTACTTGCCCGAACTCGCGTTGGCGTCGAGGGAGAAGCTGGTGCCGGTGCGGCGCTCCGCCACCTCGAGCACCCGGTCGCGCAGGCGCTCGATGAACTCCGGGGGCGCCACCTTCTCCGGCGGGATGACCACGAATCCCTGCTCGTCGCACGTCCTCGCATACTCCTCGAGCCCCAGGTCGCGGATCTCGGCCTCGTAGTCTCCCCGGCCCATCCGCATGAGCAGCTCGTCCTCGTCCTGGATGTCGACCTCCTGCTTGCGGATGTCGGTGGCTTCGGCCATGGCGCCAACTCCCCTTGTCGTGATATCCAACTAGCTTGACAAGGCCTACGGCCGCCCGTCAACCACGATCCCGCGGGTCAGACCGTCCTACCTGCGTCCCCGCACCAGCCGTCCCGGACGCGCCCCGGTGTCCTCGTCGTTCTCCCGCACGACCTCCCCCGCGACGATCGTGGCCAGGTACCCGTGGGCCGGCTGCAGGAAGCGCTGTCCGCCGGACGGCAGGTCATACACCGCGCGCGGCTGGCCGAGGGACAGGTTGTCGAAATCGATGACGTTGATGTCCGCGCGCTTGCCGGGCGCCAGGACCCCGCGGTCGCCGAGCCCGTAGAGTTCCGCCGTACCCGCGCACTGCTTGTGCACGACGTACTCGAGCGGCAGGCGGTCGCCGTCGCGGTCGCGCACCCAGTGCGTCAGCAGGTGCGTGGTGCTCGACGCGTCGCAGATGAGGCCGCAGTGCGCGCCGCCGTCCGCGAGCCCGATCACCGAGTGGTCGTCCGCCATCATGCTGTACAGCGCGTCGCAGTTGCCGCGGGCGTAGTTGAGCCCCGGCGTCATGAGCATCGCCATGCCGTCCTCGGCCATCATCTGGTCGTACACGTACGCCTCCACGTCGACGCCGGCCCGCTCGGCGCGGGCCACGACCGACTCCTCCGGCGGCGGTTCGTACTGCACGGGGTTGCCGAGCGGGTACATGTGCTCGAGGCGCTGCGCGATGATCAGGTGCATCACGTCGTTGATGGACTCCGACAGCGGCGGTGCGTTCTCTTCGGCGAGGATGGCGTCGCGCGTCTCCTTGCGACGCAGGCACTCCAGCCGCTGCTCGAGCGGCAGGTCCGCGATACGCAGGTACGTCGGACGGCGCAGGAAGAGGTGGTTCGACTGCCATGAGAGCAGCATGCCGGCGGGGCGCGACGCGGTCTGCGGGTAGAGTCGCGCACCGTTCGCGTTCGCGCGCGCCACGTAGTCGAGGACATGCTTCCAGACGTCCGGGTCCTCGCCGAACTCGACGGTCAGGAACGTGATGGGGAGTCCCGTCTCGCGCGAGAGGCGGTTCATCCAGTCGAGTTCCGCATCCAGCTTCGCCTCGTTGCCCAGGACGATGCCGCCCTGGCCCACCGAGCCCCCCGGCACGAGTTCGAAGACGGTGCCGGCGGACCCCATCGCCCGGCCGATCGCGAACACTTCGTCCTCGGTGGCGAACGTGCCCGGCACCGGCTCGCCGTGGATGGACTGGTGGCCGAGGATGCGCGACGTGGAGAAGCCGAGCGCGCCGTCGGCCATGGCCTGTCCCGTGATGCGCGACATCTCCTTGATGTCCCCGGCGGTCGCGGCCTCGTTGCGGATGCCGCGCTCCCCCATCACGTACGCGCGCACGGCGCCGTGGGCGATCTGGGCGCCGACGTCCATGGACCATGCCTTCGTGTCGAGGAGGTCCAGGTACTCGCCGAACGTCTCCCAGTTCCAGTCGATGCCCTCGTAGAGCGCGGTGCCCGGGATGTCCTCGACGCCCTCCATCAGCTCGATGAGCGCCGTATGGCCACCCGGCCGCACGGGGGCAAACCCGACGCCGCAGTTGCCCGTGACCACCGTGGTGGTGCCGTGGCTCGCCGATGGGTCAAGGAGGTCGTCCCAGGTGGCCTGCCCGACGTAGTTCTTGTGGATGTCGACGAATCCGGGCGTGACGATCGCGCCGGCGGCGTCGATGGTGCGCCGCGCGGAGCCGCCGAGGCCGCGACCGACCGCGACGATCGTGCCTCCATCGACCGCCACGTCGCCCTCGAAGGGGGCGGCGCCCGTTCCGTCCACCAGGCGTCCGTTGCGGATCAGCAGGTCATGCATGGCTGTCCCTCTACTCTTGGGTTCGCAAAACCGTGAGTGTCCGGCAAGAGACGGGGCAATGCAACGGGCGCGCGCTTCTGCTTCAACGCAAAGTGACAGGAGGTGCCGTAGAATCACTAACGGCCGAACCGCAAACGGCAACACACGGAGGCTCGGAACATGGAATCACGCTTCGTCAGCGCAGCCGGCCTGCGCATGCACTACCTGGAACACGGCGGCGGCAAGCCCGTGATCGCCATCCACGGCTGGCCCGAGACCTGCCACGAATGGCGCCGGGTCGCGCCGCTGCTCGGCTCCGACTACCGGATCCTCGCGCCGGACACCCGCGGGCACGGGCGGACCGAGGCCCCATCCGACGGTTACGACCGTGCCCAGCTCGCCCGGGACATCGTGGCGTTCATGGACGCGCACGGCATCGACCGTTGCCCCGTCCTCGCCCACGACTGGGGCGGCATCATCGCCGTGAAGCTCGCCCTCGACCACGGCGAGCGGGTGGAGCGCCTGTGCCTGCTCGACACGATCTGCACCGGGTGGCCGACGTTCGTGCAGTACTACTACTGGTTCATGGACGGCGACCGGGCCGAGCGTTTCTTCGCCGGCCACGCGGAGGCGTTCATCCGCTCGGTCATCGGTGGCCAGCAGACCGGTTTGCTGCCGCCGCCCGAATGCCCATTCGAGTTCCAAACGCCCGAGCTGACCACGCCCGAATCCTGGACCACGGAGGAGGACATCGACGCGTACGTGGCCCCGTACCGCGATGGCGACGACGGCCGCGTGACCTGTGCCTACTACCGCGCCATGGAGTTTCACCGGGTCGTACCGGACCGCGAAGCCCCCAACGGCGAACGCTACGAGCCGGTGTCCCACGAGACCATGGGCGCCTGGTGGCGCGAGCAGACCATCCCCCTCGAGTACCTCGACTACGCCGTCGAGGACCGGCACAAGCGCTACGACGGACCCACGCTCTGGCTCTACGGCGAGACGGTCGCCGACGCGTCCGGCGCGGAGGTGGTGGACGGCGTCCCGCGCGGAGACCCCGCCTGGGACTCGTTCTCCCGTCACTTTCCGGACCTGACGGCCCATCCCATGAGCGGGGGCCACTTCTTCGTCGAGGCACGCCCGGAGGAGACGGCGCGGCACATCCGGGAGTTCCTGGCCGGCTAGGAGCCCCGCGCCTTTGACACCCGCCCGGCGGGGCGCTAGCTTGCCGCGTTTCGCATCGTTTCACGACGGGAGGACGCGGTGGCCAGTACCACGCCGATCACGACGCTCGACGAGTTCGAAGAGGAGTACGCGAGGGGCATCGGCGTCACGCTGCCGCCCCGGGGCGCGCCGCGCGAGGCGAGCGCCGACAACATTCGCCGCTTCGGCGACGGCATCGGCGACTACAACCCCCTCTATCGTAGCGAGCGCTATGCGGCGGACAGCCGCTTCGGGATGCTCACCGCCCACCCGATGTTCATCTACGGCGCGAGCCTCGGGATCATGGCTTCCATCAACGGCAACATCGAAGGCGCCCGGCTGTCCTCGGCGAACTTCCCGATGAACTACGCCGGCGGCGACATCGAGTTCCACAAGACGATCTGGCTCGGCGACCGCATCTCGGCCCTTGAGGAGATCGTCGGCATCGAGCGCAAGCACAGCGACCGGATCGGCGACTTCTGCATCTGCACGGCCATGGTGTCCTACTACAACCAGCGCAAGGAACTCGTGGCCACGAAGCGCACGAACATGGCCCGCTACGAGAACCTCCGCGAACGCGGGGTGATCAAGTACGACCGCGAGAAGAAAACCCAGGCGGTCGAGCAGTCCCCGGACGCCCTGGTCTGGGAACGGACCCGGCGCGGCGGCGAGAGCCGCTACTGGGAGGATGTCGAGGAGGGCGAGGAGCTGTCGGTGCTCGAGAAGGGCACCTACACGGTCACCGAGCTCTTCCTGTTCACCCACGGCGTGGTGGGCACCGGACGCAGCCCGCGCGCGGCCCTCGAGGCCGAGGGGTCGAAGGACCTCGGCGGCGGCGGCCGCTTCGACAAGGAACACGCCCAGAAGCGCCGCAACATGCCCGGGCAGTTCGACTGGGGCCCGCAGCGCGTCTGCTGGCTCGGCCAGATGGCGACGGACTGGATGGGCGACGACGGCACGCTGCTGCGCATGGACACGAAGGTCCGCCACCCGAACATCGTCGGCGACACCAACACCGTCTTCGGCCAGGTCGCCGGCAAGCGCGTGGAGGACGGCCGGCACCTGGTCGAACTCGACATCCGCAACGAGAACCAGGCGGGGCTCGCGACGGCGCTCGCCCGCGTCACGGTCGCGCTGCCCACCCGCAACTGAACCTCGAGGAGACCCCCATGACCACGGAATTCGCCGGATTGCCGGTCGTCGGACCGGACGATGCCGGCTTCTCGCCCGACCGCCTCGAACGCATCGGGGCGGTCATGGACGCCGCCGCCGAAGCCGGCGAGATCCCGGGGACCGCCACGGTGATCCTGCGCCACGGCAAGGTGGTGCATCTGCACGCCAGCGGCCGCCTCGACATGGAGCGCGAGGCGCCCATCGGGATGGACAGCCTGTTCCGCATGTACTCGCAGACCAAGCCCGTGACGGCGGCCGTCATCATGTCGCTCTTCGAGGACGGAGCGTTCTTCCTGGACGATCCCGTATCGAAATGGTTGCCCGAGTTCGAGAATCCCCGGGTCGTGACATACCCGCGCCCGGAGCAGACGGTGCGCGGCGGCATGGCGCTCGGGGCCACGGTACCGGCCTACCGGGAGATCACCCTGTTCGACCTGCTGACGATGACGTCCGGCCTCCCCGGCATGAGCCGCACGCCAGCAGCCTACACCGCGCAGATGGAGCCCACCTGGGAGGGCACCGGCTTTTTCGGCGAAGAAGAGCGGCCCAACGACCCCGAGCTTTCCTACGAGGAGAAGGTGGTCGCGATCGCCGACGTGCCGCTCTTCGCCCAGCCGGGCGAGACCTGGAACTACGGATCGGACTTCGACGTGCTGAGCCTCTTCCTGACCCGCCTCACGGGCCAGGACCTCGACACGCTGTTCCGGGAACGCATCTTCGACCCCCTCGGCATGCACGACAGCAGCTTCTACTGCGCCGAGGAGAACCTCTCCCGGCTCGCGACCGAGTACCGCTGGGACGAGGACGAGAATCTCGCCATCCGCGAGCGCCCGGAGGACGCCGAGAAGGGCCGCAAGTCGAACCGCGAACTCATGTCCGGCAACGGGATGTTCGGCGGCATGCTCAGCACGCCCGCGGACTACGCGCGCTTCGCCCAGATGCTGCTGAACGGCGGCGAACTCGACGGCGCGCGCGTGCTGGGGCGCAAGACCGTGGACCTGATGACCGCGAACCACATCGGTGCGCGGAACATCGACCTGGCCATGGGCCCGAACTACGGGTTCGGCTTCGGCTACTCGGTGCGCAAGGGTGTCGAAGGCTCCTTCATGCCCGGTTCCGCAGGCCAGTTCGGCTGGGGCGGCGCCGCCGGCACCTACTTCTTCTGCGACCCCGCGGAGGACCTCGCGGGGCTCTTCTTCACCCAGGTGTTCCTGTACCAGTTCCTGCCGACCGCGGACCTGTCGGAACGCTTCGAGAAACTGACCTACGAGGC
>JAJDTI010000079.1 GCA_022827245.1 Pseudomonadales bacterium
CCGAACTACGTGATACCCGCCCGCAACCGACCGTTGGAGGACGACGAGCGCGAGGCGTTGAAGTCCGAATTCGAAGAGATCCGGCAACAGGTGCGGAACCAGGTCTTCGCGTTGCCGATTCCTCCCGCCAACCGGGTGGCGAACGGACTGCCGCCCGACGAAGTCGAGCGCATTCTCGAGCGCGGCTGGGAGCAGGGCGGCTTTCACTTCATCTTCGACACGTTCGACGACCTGCTGGTGGACGAACGGTCGAACGCGCTTGCCTGCGAGTTCATCAGGAACAAGATCAGGGCGATAGTCGAGGACCCGGCGGTCGCGGAGGCGCTCTGTCCCCGGTATCCCCTCATGGCCAAGCGCCCGCCGCTCGGGACCGAGTACTACGAGGCGTTCAACAGCGACAACGTGTCTCTGGTAGACATCAGCGAGACACCGATCAGCGAGATCACCCCCACGGGAATCCGCGCGGGCGACCGGACGGTCGACTGTGACGTGATCGTCTTCGCCCTCGGGTTCGACGCGGGCACGGGCGCCCTGAGCGCGATCGACGTCAGGGGCAGGGGCGGCGTCACGATTCGCGAGAAGTGGCGCGAGGGTCCGCGCACCTATCTCGGGATCATGGTCGACGACTTCCCGAACCTGTTCATGATTTCCGGCCCGCAGAGCCCGTTCGCCAACATCCCGCCGGTGGTCGAGAACTCGGTCCACTGGATAGGGAAGGCGATCTCGGCGAGCAGGGAGAAACAGGCCATGGCCGTGGAACCCGAAGCGGAGAGCGTGGCCGCGTGGGGAACGCTGCTGAACCAGTACGTGGACGCCACCGTGATACGGCACGGCACCGACGTCCGTTCCTGGTTCCTCGGCGCCAACGTCGCCGGAAAGCCCACCACGGCGCAGTTCCATTTCGGGGGCGCGGGAACGTACTTCTCCCAGTTGGAGCAGTCGATGGAGGCCGGCTTCGACGAGTTGCGGTTCCACCATCGCTGAGGGGCCGGCCATGGCGAACACGGGCGATGAAGCCGGCTTGCGGGAGGAACTGGTCGCCCAGTACCGGCGGGTCTGCGCGATCGGCCTGAACGAGCTGTCGTCGGGGAACGTCAGCGTCCGGTCCGGCGGCGGCATGCTGATCTCGGCCAGCGGCGCGTCCGCGGAGAGCATCGCCGAGGAGTCGGTGGTCGAGGTCTCCCTCGACGGCGCTTGGCGCGGCGCGCACCGGCCGTCGTCGGAATGGCGCATGCACGCGGCCATCTACGCGCGGCACGCGGAAGCCGGTGCCATCGTGCACACGCACTCGGACCATTGCGTCGCGGTGGCGAGCCACGGGGCGCCGCTGCCGGGGTTTCATTACCTGGTCGGCCTCTTCGGCGGCGTCGACGTGCCCTGTGTTCCATACTCGACCTTCGGCACCCCGGCGCTGGCGGACGGCGCCGCTGAAGCGCTCGCCGACCGCACGGCCTGCCTGCTCGAGAACCACGGCATGGTCTGCCGCGCGCCCACGCTGGAAGGGGCGGTGGAGCAGGCGCATCGCCTGGAGATCCTCTGCCGGCAGTACCTCCTCGCCCGGCGGCTCGGCGAGCCGAGGCGGCTGACGGAAGCGGAGTGGGACGAATTCTTTGCGAGCGCGCGGGAGCACCTGTACGGCGGGTGACTCGCGGGGGCGGGGGGCCGGACAGACCCGACGCGGGCCGGGACAAGCCCGGCCCCTACGGCTCCGGGGACATTCCCTTTGCGCGCAGTTCGGCCAGGGCTTCTTCCGTCTTGCGGAGGTGTCCGAGACCCATGCCGCGCAGGACGTGGTCGGCCTTGGTGTACTGGATCTTCGTGTACGTGGTGATCTCGACGCGGTTGCCCCACGGGTCGAGGAAGTCCATGAACCTGCCGTCGAGGAACGTCACGCCGAGTTCCGCGAGGCGTTCGCGGGCGAGTTCCTTGTCGTCCACCGCGATCCCGAAATGGCGGCGGTCGTCCGGTGCCTGGCGGCGTCCCCGGGCGAAGTTGATGAACTGGTCCCCGAAGTAGACGAAGGCCGCCGTCTCGCTGCGCCGGGCGATCTCGAAGTCCAGGAACGCTCCGTAGAACTCCAGGGCGGCATCGATGTCGCCCACCTCCAGCGCGATGTGGTTGATCCCGACCGCGCGTGCCCGGCGCGGGGCCGCTTCATCGCTCATCGTCGCGCCTCCGCTCGGGGCTCGCCGCCGCGACCGCCGCGGCGAGCGCTGCCCCGCTCTCGAACCGGTGCAACTGCCGCCGGGGCACGAGCCAGTTGCTGCCCAGGAACAGGTACTCCCGGCCGTCGCGCCGCAGGCATTCCCTGCGCGCCTCGTTGAGCACGCGCGCCGCGGCGGTTTCGCCCCAGAACCAGTTCTCCAGGCTGACCGGGTCGGTGTTGCCGCCCGGCCGCGCGGTCATGGACTCGTTGTAATACGCCTTGAGATCTTCGGTTGCCATCTTCAGCGCCATGGCGGGCGACACCCCGGGGAGGGGGTTTTCCGGATCCTGGCCCCGGGCGAAGGCGGCGACGAAATCGGCGACCGCCTCGGGGGCGAGGCCGACCGTATTGGCGGTCGTGCGCCCCCGCTCGCGCACGGCTGCGTCGTACCAGTCGCGCAGCCCGTCCACTTCGGCGCGGAACGCGTCCGGAAGTGCGCCCTCGACATCGAGGTCGGCCGCGCTTGCCGCGAAGTTGACCGGGCACGCCAGCGGGACGTCCGGATCCGTGCCCGCGGGCTCGTCGTCGGGAAAATCCTCCAGCACCGGCCCCGCCGGGCGCTCCAGCAACTCGAGAGCGGCACGGACCACCCGCGTCTGGAACGCCGGGTTGCCGTGCGGGCCGATGGGACGCCCGAGCTCGAACGGCACCCACAGGGCGCGGGGCGGTCGGATGCGTTCGGTGTGCACCCGGATCAGGCTGATCTGCGTGGTGGCCATGCCGGCCAGCTCCAGGAAGTGTCCGAGCGCGCCCACGGCGCGCGTGCAGGCGGGTCAGACCGGGACGAGCAGCGCGGTGTCCACCCCGTCGGCCTGCATCGTCCGCGCGAGTTCCCGGGCGTGCGGCTCGAGCGCGTGGGTGTCGCCGATCGCCCCCATGAACGAGTAGTGGTCCCGGGCCAGACTGCCGATGACGCCGGCCGCGGCCAGTTCGCGCAGCCTGTCGAGCGGGAACACCACGTTCCAGTCCTGCTGGAAGCCGGTGCGGTCGAAGTTGGTGGAGACATGGCTCATCACGAGGTCGTCCGGCGGCGTGTCGGCCGGAATGCGCCGGTAGTCCAGGGACCCGGGCGAGAAGGGCCGGTCGTCCCGCCGATGCAGGCCGGCGGTGGAGATCAGCGCGACGCGGCGTTCCGCCAGCGGAGGTCCCGTCACCCAGGGGGTGGCGTCGAACTCCGGGCATGGCATGGTCAGGAAGTGTTCCTGCAGTCGGGGGGACATGCGGTCGAGTCTGGCCATCGCCAGGTCTCCGGGGTGTGCGCTGCCGCGGGGGCCACGATTCTACTTGTCCGGCAGGCGTTCCGGCACGGAGTACGATGTCGTCGACGCAACGGACCCGGGCAGGAGGACAGGATGGCCGATCACGCAACCTGGGAAGAGCGGCTCGAGCACGCGTTCGCGACGTTCTCGCGGTTCGTGCCGGATGCGGAACCATCGCAGGTGCTCGCTTCCATGGAGCGCCGCATGGGTGCGCTCGGCACGTTCGCGTTCGCCACGGTAGGCGAGATGTGGGACCGGCCCGGACTCGACCGGCGCGACCGCAGCCTGATGATCATCGCGGTGCTGTCCGCGCAGGGGCGGGACGAAGAACTCGAACTGCACACCGCCGTCGGGCTCCGCCATGGCCTGAGCCGCACCGAGATCGAGGAGATCAACCTGCACATCGCGGCGTACGCCGGGTTCCCGGCGGCGATGGCCGCCAGCCGGCGGATGGACGCGGCCTTCCGCGAGGCGGAGGGCGTGGAGCGGATCGAGGGGCGCGCGCCGGCCGAGCACCTGTCGGACGCCGAACGGCTCGAGCGGGCCGCGGACGTTCGCGCCTCGCTCACCGCCGGGCGGGCGAACCCGGACCCGGCGGCGGACCTCGAAGCGATGCGTGGCGCGATCGGAGGGCTCGGCGACTGGGCCATGAAGTGGGCCTTCGGCGAGATCTGGTCGCGGCCGCAGCTCTCGCGCCGCGACCGGTCGCTGGTGGTGATCGCGATCCTGGTCGCCCTCGCGCAGGAAGCCGAGCTGTCCTTCCACGTGCGCGCGGGGCTGAACCACGGGCTCACGCGCGACGAGATATGCGAGGTCATGACGCATCTGTGCCTGTATGTCGGATTCCCACGCGCGGTTCAGGGCATGCGCACGAGCATGGAGATGTTTGGGCGACTCGACGGCTGAGGCCGGGGCGTTACAGGCGTGGGGGCGGGTTGGCGGGGCCGCAACGCTCGGCGGGCAGGACCGGATGCTCGGGCGGCGGGCCGGGTGGCGAGCCGGGCTCCGGGACGGGCCGCAGCGTCGGCATGAGTGCGCGCGGCAACGGTGCCCGCCGCAGCGGCGTCCCGGGACCGTAGTGCTGGGTCAGGGGGTCGACGGTTCGCACTTGGCCCTGCTTTTCCCACGCGGCGGACCGGACGAACCCGCTCCCGAGGTCGATCTCCGCCGCGGCCGCCGTCGCTGCGGCGAGGCAGCAGGTCCACCAGACGGCGATGCACCGCAGGCCGCTCATGTCACGGAGAGCGCGATGCGGTGGCAGGCGTTGTTGAGGTAGCCGCGCGGGTTCCATGCCGGCATCACGACGGGCTGTGAGACGCCCTGGTCGTCCACGGCTCGCGCCCAGACCTCGTGGAACCCAGGCCGCGACGGCGCCACCCAGGCGGACCACTGCTGCCATGCGAGCCGGTTCGCGGGCGGTCGGAGGTCCGCGGGCTGCCACGTGCCGCCGTAGTCGATGGACGTGAACACGTCCCGGACGCCGAGGTCGCCCGCCCACGCGTGACCGCGCACCAGGATCGCCTCGCCGAACGTCCGGCAGGCGCCCGACTCGGGGAACGTGATGAGCGATTTCACGGGCATCGACCCGATGATGCACATGTTGCCGTCGGAGACCGTCGCGCCCGGCGCCACCGGGTTGCAGGGGACGCGGTAGGACTGTCCGCCCATCTTCGCCCCGTCGTGCACGCGGTCGCGCACGAGGATGCGGGTCAGCCACTTGCCGCTCACGGACCCGGACCAGCCGCCGATGACGAGCCGCAACGGGAAGCCGTGCAGCGGTTCGAGCGGTGCGCCGTTCATGGCCCACGCGACCAGCGACTCGGGTTCGAGCGCCTTGGCGACGGGCACGCCGCGGGAGATGGGTTGTCGGTCGGGGTCGCCCGAGAGGTGCGTGTCGGCGGACTCGTACGCCACGTAGACCGCGTCGCCGGCCACTCCGCAGTAGTCGAGGACGTCGCGCAGCCGCACCCCGGTCCAGCGCGGGCAGGCGACGGCGCCCGTGGTCCAGGGGTTGCCGGGCACGGGCGGGAAGAACTCGGAACGGCCGTTGCCGCCGCACTCGACCTGGAGCTGCAGGGTGTGATGCGCGAACCGCGCCTGGAGTTCCCGCACAGTCAGGCGCGCGGGCCGGACGCAGGACTCGCCGGCGAGTTCCAGCGTCCACTCGAGCGGGTCGACGCCGCGGGTGTCGGGAGGGATGCCGTTGTTGCGGACGAACATGCGCGCGGTCGGGGTGACGGCGTCGTCGAGCAGGTGGGCGGGGGTCTCCGCGTTGAGCGGACGCTCGCTCAGGACGCGCAGGCCGGGTTTGCCCGGGACCGGCGCCGCGGTCGCCTGGCCCCAGGCGAAGGGCCCGAGCAGCGAGGCCGCTGTGGCGGTCCCCGCGCCGAGCAGGAGCTGTCGCCGGGTCCATGCCAGGCGGCGGTCGGGTGACGAATCGGGAGCGTGGCCCCGGGCGGGACGGTCGGACGACGGCGCGGAGGACGGAAGAACGGCCAAGGCGCGTTACACAGCGAGGGACGCGGGCAAGCTAGCATGGCCGCCCGAAACCCGGCAACCGAGAGTCCGCGCTTCCGCCCATGGCACGCATCGGCAACACGCTCGTCTTCAGCTTTGACGGCACCGGCAAGGAACCGGCGGACGCCGAGGGCTTCCGGCAGGACGAGAGCATCAGCAACATCCTGAAACTGCACGTGCTCCTCGGTGGCGGAATCGACCCGCAGCCCCCGCGGGAGACGCCCGCGGGAGGCCGGCAGACGGCCTTCTACTACAACGGCATCGGCACCCGTCAGGACGGCGCGACCGTACCGTTGCTCGGCCGCCTGTACTCCGCCGGGCGCCGGGTGGTGAACCTCGCCCTCGCGCCCACGTTCAGCGACGCGCAGCAGATCCTCGACGAGGCCGCCGCGGACCTGGCCGGCGTGTACGAACCGGGGGATCGCGTGGTCCTCCTGGGGTTCAGCCGGGGCGCGGCGCTCGCGCGGAAGTTCGCGACGCAGATCCTTGAGTCGGACGACGACCGCGACGTCGCCTTCCTGGGGGTGTTCGATACGGTCGCGGCGATGGGCGGCCTGCGGGGCGGCGAGGTCGTCATGGAGGCCGGCCGCCTCCACGAGCGCATCCGGCGGGCCGTGCACGTGCTCGCCATCGACGAAGACCGCGTCGCATTCGCCCCCACGCTGTTCCAGGTGGGGCCGGGGGACGGGGACCGCGTGTCGGAGGTGTGGTTCGCCGGCGTGCACAGCGACATCGGCGGCGGCTATTGGATCGACGGATTGTCGGACCTCGCCCTCGAGTTCATGATCGGCGCCTGTCGGCGGGCGCTCGGCGGCCATCTCGCGCTGTCCTGGGACGTTGCCGCGGGGCGGCTGCGCGGGGACGGTGGCGTCGAGATCGCCGCGGACGACATCGCGCTCGAGCCGCGGTTCGACGCTGCCCTGCACGCCGACCCGGGCTCCGGGACCGCCCTGTTCCCGCGCGACCTCAGGCAGGTCGAGGTGCGTGCGAACGGCGATGAAGGGGACGGGTTGCCCGTCCTGCACCACTCCGTGAAGTTGCGGGTGGATCGCGTCGCCGACTACCGTCCCCCGGCGTTGCGCGACCTGCGCTTCCGGCTCTGGCTGGGTCCCGGTCGCCTGAGTCCGCCGATCCGGGGTATCGGCGGACTGCGCCGCTACCGGTTTCCCTGGTGGTGGCGGGTGCGCCGGCGCCTGGGGGCGGGGAGGGTGCAGGGGGGCGCCTGACCGATCCGGCGCGAGCGTTGCGGACGCCGCGCTATCGTGGTTTATTCGGGCCAAAAGGACCGGAGCCCCACGACCATGGCATCACGCATCGGTGGCATCTTCCTGCTCGCGGTGGCCGTGGTCGTCGCCGTCCACACCGTCGTCGAGCCGCTGTATCACGTCTCGGCCGAGGGCCAGCCCTACAGCCCCATCTGGGAGGTGCTCGACCCGATCATGGTGCTGGCCGTCGCGCTCGGTGCGGTCGTGACGTGGCGGCGCAAGCGGAGCGTGGACGAGCAGGGCGACGACGGACCGGTGACGCGCGAGTTCCTCGCCGCCAACGCCCTCTTCTTCGGTTTCCTGTTCGTCGGCATCCTGCTGCTGTGGAGCTGGTTCAATCTCCTGGTCCCGGGATACACGGCGGTGGGTCCGGAAACGGCCTCCCTGGTGTGGCTGGTCATAGACGCGGGACTGCCTCTCCTGTGCGGTGCGACCGGAGCGGCGCTGCTCCGGGGCGCCGGCGACGGCGAGGAGGCCGCATGACCGCGACCGCAATCCATCTGCCCGGCAAGCTGGGCAACCCCGAACTCACCCTCGTAACCGATCCCCGCCTCGACCCGGCCATGCTCCTGGCGGTCGACGGGATGGACGAGGCGCTGGGCCAGCCGCCGGGCGTTGGCCCGGACTCGTCGTACGAGGAGGTGGTGGCCTACGCGGCCGCCATGGAGGCCGAGTTCGACGTGATTTACGAAGAGACCTTCGGCGCCCTTCCCCCGGTGGAAGGGATCCGCCGGCGAACGGAGGTGGTCGAGGGTGTCGACGGCAACGACATCCCGCTCTTCATCCACGAACCGGCGGACCGCGACGGCCCCCTGCCGGGCATCGTCCACACCCACGGCGGCGGCATGGTGATTTGCGCGGCGGCGGACCCCCAGTACGTCCGCTGGCGCGACGAACTGGCCGCGACCGGGCTCTGCGTCGTCGGGGTGGAGTTTCGCAACGGCGCCGGCAAGCTCGGCGACCACCCGTTTCCGGCCGGACTCAACGACTGCGCCACGGGGACCCGGTGGACGTACGGGAACCGCGCCGCGCTCGGCATCTCGCACCTCGTCGTCTCCGGCGACTCCGGCGGCGGCAACCTCTGCCTCGCCGTGGCGCTCAAGGCGAAGCGGGAAGGCTGGATCGACGAGATCGCGGGCGTCTACTCCTGCTGCCCGTACATCGCGGGGACGTACGACCCGGCTCCCCCGGAACTCGTGTCATGGCGCGAGAACGGCGGCTACCAGCTCGAGCCCGCGATGTGCCAGGCCCTCGTCAAGGTGTACGACCCCACCGGCGAGCACACCCACGATCCCTTTGCCTGGCCGTACCAGGCGAGCGTGGAAGAGCTTGCCGGGCTCCCGCCGCACACGGTGTCCGTCAACGAACTCGACCCTCTGCGGGACGAGGGACTGATCTACGCGCGCCGTCTCATGGCCGCCGGCGTGCCCACCGCGAGCCGTACCGTGAACGGCACGTACCATGGCGGCGATACGGACACCCCGGCGCTGCTGCCGCATGTCTATCGGGCGACCATCCGGGACATCCAGGGCTTCGCGGCGTCGTTGGGGTAGCGCGCCAGGAGACTGACGGTCGGCCGATGATTCTGGTCGCGCGGTTGCCGCGCTGGAGTTTCGTCGGGATCGCGCTGGGCGTCGCCGCATCGGTCACCGCCGCCGACGACCCGGAACCCGGGCACGAAGGGGCGCAGGCGCCGAGCGGGTTCACCGAGGAAGTCGTCGTGATCGGTACGGCCATCAAGGGCACCCCGATCGACTCCCCGTTCGCCGTGACCTCGATGGATCGCGACCGCCTGGAAGCCGGCGGGTCCCCGACATGGTCGGACTTCTTCAAGAAGCTCGGCGCCAGCCGCGGGGTCGTGGGCGAGCGGTCCAGCGCCTTCAACTCCAACCAGTTCAACATCGTGGCGTCCAGCGTGGGCAACGTGAACCTGCGCGGTCTCGGAGCGTCCCGCACGCTCGTGCTCTTCAACGGCCGCCGGCAGGTGTACCTGCCGGCGCGCCTGATCGGGGGCCGCTTCGTGGACGTCAACGCGATGCCCCGGATCGCCGTCGAACGCGTCGAGGTGCTGAAGGAAGGCGCGTCGGCGCTCTATGGCTCGGACGCCGTGAGCGGGGTGGTGAACTTCGCCACGCGCAAGCATTTCGAGGGCCTCGACCTGTCCGCCGGGCACGAGGCCATCGACGACGCCGGCAACAGCACGTTCGGCGCCATCTGGGGCCGCGAGTTCGGCGGCGCCCACTTCGTGACGAGTTTCGAGCAGGAGCGGTACCGCGCGCTGCCGGAGCGCGCCCGGCCCTACACGCTGGCTTCGTGGCGCCCGGGACAGCGGGGCGGCTGGTCGTCCTTCGGCAACCCGGGCGCCTACCTGGTCCGGGACGGTACCCGCCGCGTCGTCGACGTGGTCGTCGACCCGGAGTGCGAGGGGTTCGGCGGCGTGGCGGAGCCCGGCACCTGCCGCTACCGCTACCAGTCCTTCTTCAACCTGATCGAGGAGACCCGTTTCAACCGGTCGTTCAGCGAGGTGAACGGGACATGGGGCGACGCCGGGCGGTATCACCTGGAAGCCCTGTGGTCGTCCGTCCGCTCACCGCGCGTCCGCAGTTCCCCTTCCTATCCGTTCGTGACCCTGCTGAACACGGACGTGCTCGAAGTCGGGCCGGACCATCCGGGCCGGGTGGCGCTGTGCGATCGGTCCGGCGCCGAACTCGGCCGCTGCGCGGGGGCGGAACCCTGGTACTTCCGCGGGCGCTCCATCGGCAATGCCGGTCCCGCCTTCGAGGTGCCGCGCGAGTCCGAGGTGTTTCGCGTGGCCGGATCGGTCGGGGGCCTCGCGACCTTCCTGGACCGTACGCACGACTACGACCTCGGCGTGTCTTGGTCCCGGACCACCGGCAGCATGACGGATCATGGAACCTACACGGAGCGCCTGTTTCTGGCCTTCCGGGGATTCGGGGGACCGGACTGCGGCGTGGGCGTCCTCGCCGACGCATCCTCCCCGGCCAAGATGCGCCTGAACCCCGCCGACCTCGCGGGCCGCGCCCCGGGGCAGGGGAGCTGTCGGTACTTCAACCCGTTCAGCAACGCCCTCCGCCACGCTGGGCAGTACGGCGCCCGCTACGCGGGCGAGGCGAATCCCTCTCACGACCCCGCGCTCGAGAACGACGCCGATCTCGTCGTCTGGCTCCGGAACGTGCTCGAGAACGAGAGCGAGGCCGAGTTGCTGGTGCTCGATGCGGCCCTGAGCGGGGAACTCCTGCCCGGCACGCTGAGCTACGCCGTCGGCTACCAGTTCCGGCGCTTCGACGCGGCGGCCGCGCCGACGGACGAAAGCAGTTTCGAGGTGCATCCCTGCCAGGTGCGCTTCGACCGGAGCTGCGCGGAGCGCGACCGGTTCGGTCCCTACGCCTTCACCACGACCTACGACCCCTATGACGTCGGCCAGGACATCCACCGGGTATTCTCGGAACTGGCGCTCGCCTGGGGCGACGCCGTGCACGTGCAACTGGCGGCGAACTACGAGAACTACGACACGGCGAGCAGCGTCGACCCACGCATCGCGTTGCGCTGGGACCTGAACGACGTGCTGGCCCTGCGGGCGTCGGCGCAGACGACCTTCCGCGCCCCGTCCGTCGACGAGCTGAACGAAGACAAGCTCACCACGCTGGAGTTCGTCGCCCAGACCGGAACCTACATCCCGGTGGACAGGACCGGCGGCGCCTACCTCGAACCGGAGACCGCCCTGACCTACAACATCGGCGTCATCGTCCTGTTCGACGACGCGTTCGAGGCGACGCTGGATTACTGGCAGTACCGGTTCGAAGACGTCATCGACGGCGCTCCGCACGGGTCCCTCGTCGACCTGTACGAAGCGTCCGCCACCCGGGCGCTGGTCGCGTCGCGGATCGTGTGCCCGTCCGGCCGCGCCGACCGCATCCTCGCGGCCGGAGGCGCGCCCTGTGCCCCCGGCGACATCGCCCGGGTAGGGATCCCGCTGGTGAACTGGCCCGGCATCCGGACGTCCGGCTTCGATCTGCACGTGAGCGGCCAGGTCCCGCTGGGGCGGGGTGAACTGGTTCCGGAGCTGGAATTCAGCCACACCACCGAGTATCGCGTCGACGCGCTCGTCGAGGACGGGTTGCAGTTGGAACGCGCACGGGATGCCGAAGGCCGCCTCAACTTCGGACATCCGCTGGCGCCGTCACTGCCCGAAACGAAGGCCCGCGTGTCCCTGACCTGGCTGTGGGGAGACCGCGCGCTCTCGAGCCACCTGGTGTACGTCTCTTCGTACCGGGACCGGATCCCCAACACGACCGTCGCGCGGATCGACAGCTTCCTGACCTGGGACATCACCCTGCAGTGGCATCTGCCGGCGCGCGGGCTGCACCTGGCACTGTCGGCATTGAACGTCACCGGAGCCGAGGCCCCGGCGGCCAACCTGGAACAGGGGTTCGACGGCTTCACGCACACCGCCAAGGGCCGGCGGTTCCGGCTCGGACTGACCTGGTCGCCCGGGGGGTGACCGCGCGTCCAGCGACCGTATAGACGCCTGCGAGAGGCTCCTGTTACGTTGCACCCCTGCCCACGTCGGCGGAGGGGGGACATGCACCGTTTGCGTTCTTGCGGCGGGTCGATGCGCGTCGTGTTCGCGCTGCTGCTGGCGACAGGGCACTGCGCGTTTGCGGCGGAGCCAGAAGACACGGACTGGCCGCTGCTCGGCAACGCCCACGAGATGCAGCACCACGCGGACCTCTCGCAGATCAACACCGACACCGTCGGGCGGCTCGGCCTCGCCTGGTGGGTGGACCTGCCGGCGGTCAGTGGCCTGGTCGGCAATCCCCTGATCCGGGACGGCAGGGTGTTCCAGAGCGGGGCCGGGAGCCGGATCTTCGCCAACGACCTGCGCACCGGAGAGCTCCTGTGGACCTTCGATCCGCGGCCGGACCCGACGGACGGTTCGTTCATGGCCGTCTACGGCATGCTCTACAACCGCGGCGTGGCGCTGCACGAGGACCTCGTCATCGTCGGCACCGGCGACTGCCGGCTGGTGGCGGTGGACCAGGAGACCGGCGCGCAGCGCTGGGAAGCGCAGGCGTGTGACACGGGGACCGGACGCACCATCACGGCGGCGCCGCGGATCGGGGGCGGCATGGTGTTCACGGGCAACGCCTGCGGGGACGCCGGCTCGAGCCGGGGCCACGTCGACGCGTTCGACGCCGACACCGGGCGTCGCGCATGGCGGTTCTACACGGTTCCCGGAGACCCTTCGAAGCCGCCGGAGAGCGACCTCTACCGGATGGCGGCGGCCACCTGGGGCGACGGCTGGTACGAACGCACGAAAGGCTGCGGCAGCGTGTGGGACGCCATGGTCTACGACCCGCTGTCGGAGCGGCTCTACATCGGGGTCGGGGGACCGTCGCCGCTCGTCCCGACCGGACGGGGCACGGGCGCGGGGGACGAGCTGTTCACCAACTCCATCGTGGCCCTCGATGCGAAAACGGGCGAGTACGTCTGGCACTTCAAGCAGAACCCGGGCGACGGCTGGAACTTCGAGCCGGCGGTCGGGCTCATGCTCGCGACGTGCCGGACGTCGACGGGGAGCGGCGTGTGGTCATCAGCGTGCCGAAGGACGGCTTCGTCTACGTGCTCGACGCGGACACCGGGGAGTTCCTGTCCGGCCGCAACTACGTTCCCGCGAACTGGGCCAGCGGGCTCGACGAGGCGGGCCGGCCCATCTACCTGCCCGACGCGCGCTACTGGGAGCAGCCGGACGGGCGGGCGGTGGTTTCGCCGGGAGGCATGGGCGGCCACAACTGGGAGGCGCTGGCGTTCGATCCCGAAAAGCACGTGGTGTTCATCCCGGCCGCGACGATGCCGGCGCTCTACGAGGCGAGCGCCGCCGACGGGCTCATGGGCGACATAGGCGTCACCTTCGACGGGGAGTACGGCAGCAAGGGAGATCCCGACTGGGAGGCGTTCGGCGAGCTCGTCGCCTGGGACCCGGTGCTGCAGACGGAGGTCTGGCGCGCCCGCCATGCCCTGCCCATGAACGGCGGCGTACTGCACACGGCCGGCGGCCTCGTGTTCCAGGGCCTCGCCGAGGGGTACCTCGTGGCCTACGAC
Source organism: Pseudomonadales bacterium (assembly GCA_022827245.1). GTDB lineage: Bacteria > Pseudomonadota > Gammaproteobacteria > Pseudomonadales > Azotimanducaceae > VXNE01. The sequence goes on from JAJDTI010000079.1 coordinate 13,371, forward strand.
GCCGCGACCGGGGAGCGGCTCTGGGAGGCGCCGGCCGGCGGGACGGTGCGCAGCGCGCCGTCGACGGTCATGGCGGACGGCAGGCAGTACATCGTCGTGTCGAGCGGCAACGTCGCCACGTCCGTCGGGGCGACCGGATTCACGAGCTACAGTTCCGTGCCGCGGTCGCGCAGCCGGCCGCGCCTGCTCGCGTTCGCGCTGGACGGCAGCGTGGCGGCGCCGCCCTGGGCCGAGATCCCGCACATCCCCGCGCCGCCGGCGGCGCGCCGCGACGCCGCCCTTGCGTCGGCGGGGGCGGAAATCTTCGTGGCGTACGGCTGCGACGGCTGTCACGGTCATGCCGGCGTCTCGGTCGGCGGCGCCTCGACGGATCTCCGCCTGCGTCCGCCGGCGAGCGCCGAGTACCTGCGCGCCGTCCTCGACGGCGCGCTCGTGGCGCGCGGCATGCCGACCGTCGAGATGACCGACGACGGCGTGGAGGCACTCCATGCCTACCTGGTCAATCTCGCTTGGGACGCGCACGAGGGCCAGGACACGGCGCACTGAGCCGTCCCGTCGAACCTTCAGAGAGGAGAGCACCACCATGACGCGATTTCGCAACGACCGCCTGCTTGCTGGCGCGGGCATCGTCCTGGCGCTGGCAGCCGCCGGCGACGCGTGGGCCGACGACGCCCCCGTGCGCATCGATCCGGCCGTGCTGGCCGGCGAGGGCCTCGACCCCCTGCCGCCGCGCGATCCGGCCATCACCGTCTCGCAGCGGGACGACAGCTCGTCCTTCAAGTCCGTGTTCGAGGGGGACATCGTCTCCGGGGTGTTCGAGTCGGGGCCCGCCGTGCTGAAGGTCGAGGGCCTCTCGTACGACGAGTTCATCTACATCCTGGAAGGCGGCCTCGTGCTGACCGGCGCCGACGGCGTCCCCCACACGTTCGCGGCGGGCGATCACCTGGTGCTCCCCAAGGGATGGTCGGGCACCTGGGAGATGACCGGCGACACCTTCCGGGAACTGATCGTCATCGAGACCCAGACGTTCCTGCAGAGCATGCAGGAACCGGCGAACGACCCGTAGGGACACTCCTTGCGGCCGCCCGGCCCGAAACAGCCGGTCGGATGACACCGGTCGCGATCACCGCGGCGAAAGTGGCTTCGAGCTCCTGGAGAACATCGCCCTAATCAAGGTTTGCGACGGCGCGTCGCCGCGTTTTCCACCGCCCGCCCTCCGGCGCTCTGGTGTTTCGGGGGACCGCGCCCGTGGACGGCCCGTGGAAAACGCTCCCTGCTCTTGTTGGGGTCCAGTGACAACAGGGCCAGGAGCCGGGCTGGGGCCGACCTAGCGTCGCAAACGGCATCCCCTCCGCAGCGGAACATCGCCCTAATCATTGGGGAGGCCAGGCTGCGCGGGCATCGCCGCCCCGAAGAGAACATCGCCCATTTCAAGATCCTGCGGCCGCCGTGGCTCGTCGGCACGGTCCGCGGCCGGCTCCCCGATTGAATTGGGCGATGTTCTGTTCGGGGGGCGGGGTCGACGAACTCAGGTTTCGCAGCCGATAACTGTTTACATGTACAGTAATCCGGGGTAGGCTTCCCTTGAGCGCAAGCCTCCCGGGAACCCCCTCTCGTGTCATCGAAACGCCGCCGGCAATTGCGCCAGGCCAGCATTGAGTTTCGCCCCTGCGGCCGTGGTGGCGCGCGCCCCGGTGCGGGTCGTCCTCGTACGCGTCACTCGCGGGTGCCGCACCGCGATCGGGGTGGGGTGCCGGGGGATTGCCCGGTGCTGGTCACGTTGCGCGTGCTGGACGATGTGCCGCCGCTGCGCTGCGGGCGGTTCGTGCGGGCGTTCCGGGAGACGCTGGGCGAGTGTGCGCAGCGGCACGGGTTCCGGGTGGTGCACTACTCG
>JAJDTI010000136.1 GCA_022827245.1 Pseudomonadales bacterium
TACACCGATGCCTGCGAGGAGGCCTATCTCAAGCCGTTCGCGGCCGAGACGGGCATCGACGTCACCCTGGATGACTACAACGGCGGCCTGTCGCAGGTCCGCTCGCAGGTGGAAGCGGGCAACGTCTACTGGGACATCGTCGACATCCAGTCTCCCGACCTGGTCCGGGGTTGCGACGAAGGGCTCTTCGAGACGCTCGACGCCTCGCTGCTCGCGCCGGGAGCGGACGGTTCGACGCCCGGGGACGACTTCTATCCCGGGCTGATCGGCGAGTGCGGCATCGGGATGCTGTTCTTCTCCACCGTCGTCGCCTACAACCATGAACGCACGACGGGCGACGTGCCCCGCACCATCCAGGACTTCTTCGACCTCGACCGGTTCCCCGGCCGGCGCGGCATGCGCCGCACGCCGCTCGCGAACCTCGAGTTCGCGCTCATGGCAGACGGCGTCCCGGCCGCGGAGGTCTACGCCGTGCTTGACACCCGCGAGGGCGTCGACCGGGCGTTCCGGAAGCTCGACACGATCAAGGAAGAAGTCGTGTGGTGGGAAGCGGGCGCGCAGCCTCCCCAGATGCTCGCCGACGGCGAAGTGGTCATGACCACGGCCTATAACGGCAGGATCTTCAACGCCCAGGTGCTGGAGGACCAGCCGTTCACGATCGTCTGGCACGGGCAGGTCCTCGAGATCAGCAATCTCGCGATCCTGTCCGGGTCCGGCAACCTGACGGCGGCGCGTCAACTGCTCGCGTACGCGTCGCGGCCCGCTTCGATGGCCGCGATCAGCCACTACATCGCGTACAGCCCCACGCGCCGCTCCGCGGAGGGGCTGGTCGCCAACCACCTCGCCACGGGCGTGCCCATGGCCAGCCACATGCCCAACGCGCCCGAGAACACGAGGCTCGCGCTGCGCAGCGACTGGTCGTGGTGGGCCGACCACGGCGACGACATGAACGAGCGTTTTGGCTCCTGGCTGTTGCGTTGACGCGCTTGCGAGGCGAACGGCGCAACCACGACAATAGCGCCTCAACAACCCCGCAGTGACCCGGAACCCCCAACGCCCCTGACGAAGCCCACGGACGTGGCCGCGATACGCAACTCGTTGAGCCCCTGGCACTTCGCCGGCCTGATGGCGCGCCCGTCGAAGGCCTGCGACCGCCTCGCGGGCCCGGCGCCGGAAGTCCACGACGTGATCCTCCGCGTCGTCCTGCCGCTCAGCATCGTCCCGCCGGTGCTCGCCTACGTCGGCGGCGCCACGTTCGGCTGGCGGCTCGGCGGCGGGGAACCGCTGTACATTCCCGCGGACGGTCTCGTCCTGATCAGCCTGGCGTACTTCGTCGCGCTGGTGACCGGTTTCGTGAGCACGGCGCTGGTCGCCTCCTGGATGGCCGGGACCTACGGCGCGCGGCGCGAGTTCGGCGCGCACCTGGCGTTCGTCGCGCTGGTCGGCATGCCGGCGATCGTCGCGAGCCTGGCGCACCTCGCCCCGCACGCCTTCGTCAACATGCTGCTGCTCATCCCAGCGCTGATCTGGAGCCTGTACCTCCTGTACCGCTGCCTGCCGGCGGCGCTCGGCACCTCGCCCGAGCGCGGCATGCTCATGGCATCCTCGCTCGTGGCCTACGTCCTGGTGGCCTTCGTCAGCCTGCTCGGCATTACGGTGGTGCTCTGGAGCGGCGGGATCGGCCCGGCGTTGGGGGTGTGATGGCGGCCGGGGAGCGCTATCACGACCGGGTGGCCGGATGGCTCACGGGGTTCGCGGTCCTGTGGTCCCTGCTCGGCATGACGGCGGGCGTCTATATCGCCGCGGAGCTCGTGTGGCCGACCATCGACTTCGGCCAGGAGTGGCTGAGCTACGGCCGGCTGCGCAACCTGCACACCAATGCCGTGATCTTCGGTTTCGGGGTCTCGGCGCTGATGGCCACCGCTTTCTACAGCGTGCAGCGGACCTGCCACGCGCCGCTCTTCGCGCCGGGGCTCGCCTGGTTCGTCGCGATCGCCTGGCAGGCGGGGGTGCTGGCCGGCGGCGTCTCGCTCCTCGCCGGCTGGAACGGGGGCAAGGAGTACGCGGAACTGGAGTGGCCCTTCGACATCGCCATCGCCGTCGTCTGGGTGTGCTTCGCGGTGGTCTTCTTCGGCACGATCGCGCGGCGCCGCATCCAGCCCATCTACGTGTCCAACTGGTTCTACGGCGCGCTCATCATCGTGATCGCCATGCTGCACATCGTGAACAGCCTCGCGATCCCGGTGACGTGGTCGAAGTCCTACTCGCTCTTCGCCGGGGCGCAGGATGCCGTCGTGCAGTGGTGGTACGGCCACAACGCCGTGGGCTTCCTCCTGACGGGCGGGTTCCTCGGGATGCTCTACTACTTCCTGCCGAAGCACGCCGACCGGCCGATCTGGAGCTACCGGCTGTCCATCGTGGCCTTCTGGGCGTTCACGTACAGCTACATCTGGGCCGGGCCGCACCACCTGCACTACAACGCCGTGCCGGAGTGGGTGCAGTCCCTCGGCATGGTGATGAGCCTGGTGCTGCTGGCGCCGTCCTGGGCAACGATGGTCAACGGCGTGATGACCGTCGCCGGGGCCTGGGAGAAGCTGCGCACGGACCCGGCGCTCAAGTTCATCGTACTGTCCCTGGCGTTCTACGGGCTCGCGACCTTCGAAGGGCCGATGATGTCCATCAAGAGCGTCAACGTGGTCAGCCACTTCACCGACTGGACCGTCGGCCACGTGCACTCCGGCGCGCTCGGCTGGAACGCGCTGATCACGTTCGGCACGTTCTACTTCCTCGTGCCGCGGCTGGTGGGCGCGGAGCTCTACAGCACCCGCCTCGCGAACTGGCATTTCTGGCTGGCGCTGGCCGGGGTGATGCTCTACGTGCTGGCGATGTGGGGAGCGGGCGTCTCCCAGGGCCTGCTGTGGCTCAGTCTCGACGAGATCGGCGAACTCAGCTTCAGCTTCAAGGACATCATGGCGAGCATGGCGCCCTACTACGCCCTGCGGCTGGTGGCGGGCGTTGTCTTCCTCAGCGGGGCGGCGCTGATGGCGATCAACCTCTGGATGACGGTGCAGGGCCGGGCCGTCGTGCGGGTGGCGCCGCCGCCGGTGGCGGAGGGGGCCGTATGAACGCCGTCGACCTGCATCGGCGGCTGGAGCGCAACAGCGGCTGGCTGATCTTCGGCATCCTGTTCGTCTCGGCGATCGGCGGCCTCGTGCAGGTGCTGCCGAGCGTCCTCGACGACAGCCTGGCCACGCCGGCGGCCGATGCGAAACCTTACGGGCCGGTCGAACTGACCGGGCGCGACATCTATATCCGCGAGAGCTGCGGTGTCTGCCACTCGCAGCAGGTGCGCCCGCTGCTGGCGGAGGTGCGGCGCTACGGGCCGTTCTCGAAGGCCGGGGAGTTCGCGTTCGACCGGCCGTTCCTGTGGGGGTCGAAGCGCACCGGCCCGGACCTGCACCGCATCGGCGGCCGGTACTCGGACGTCTGGCATCGGCTGCACCTGCTCGACCCGCGCGCGGTGGTGCCTGACTCGATCATGCCCGCGTATCCCTGGCTCGGGGAACGCGCGGCGGACGCCGAGGGCGCCATCCAGGCGAAGATGCGCGCGCTGCGCCGGCTCGGGCATCCGTACACGGACGCGGAGATCGACGCGGCGCCGGCGGCGCTCGAAGGACTGACGGAAGTAGACGCGCTGGTAGCCTACCTGCAGGGACTCGGCACACCCGGGGGAGACGCCCGATGACCTGGTTCCTGTTCGCGGGGGACATGCTGGTGATGGCCTTCATGGCGGGGCTCGCGGTCTGGGCGCTGTGGGGCTCCTCGGACGAGGCGGTCGAGAAGACGGCGGGCATTCCTCTGGACGACGAGGGGCACGACGAGCGGCACGACGAGCGGCACGACGAGCGGGACGATGGCTGAGCTGCCGGGCGCGTTCTGGGGCGGCTGGGTGCTGGTGCTCACCGTGGGGAGCCTCGTGGGCCTCGGCTGGGTGGTGTTCAGCGTGTACTTCGGCTCCGGCCGGGACGAGCACGAAGCGAGCCCCGTTTGGGACGGCAACCTGCAGGAAGGCGCGCACCCGGCGCCGCTCTGGTGGTTCTGGCTGCTGTTCGGATCGCTCGTGATCTCCGTCGTGTACCTGATGCTGTACCCGGGCCTCGGGGCCCTGGGCGGCGCGTTCGAGTGGTCGCAGGGCGGCGAACTGCGCGAGCGCCAGGAGCGGTACGCGACGGAGTTCGGACCGACGCGCCGCCTCGTCGCCGAGGCGGAACTCGAGACGCTGCGGGCCGACCCGGGGCTCATGGCCTCCGCGCAACGGGTGTACGACCGCAACTGCGCCACCTGCCACGGCTACGACGCCCGGGGCCAGGCGGACCTCTTTCCGGACCTGCGCGACGCCGAGTGGCAGTGGGGCGGCGACCCCGCGCAGATCGAGCAGTCGATCCGACACGGGCGCCAGGCGGTGATGGTCGGCTGGCTGCCCGTGGTAGGGGAAGAGACGGTGGACGCGCTGACGGACTACGTGCTGGCGCTTGCCGACGGCGCGCCGGCCGAGCACCCCGGGGCGCAGCCCTACACGCTGTACTGCAGCGCCTGCCACGGCCCGGACGGCGCCGGCAATCCGCTGCTCGGCGCCTCCAACCTCCTGGACGACATCAGCCTCTACGGCAACTCGGCGGAGGCGATCCGCCATTCCATCGCGGTGGGCCGGGAGGGCGAGATGCCGGCGTTCGCGGACCGCCTGGACGATACGCAGATCCGGCTGCTGGTGGCCTGGCTGACGGCGCGCTAGCCGGGCCCTCCCACCCAATCTCCGTCTTCGCAGCGGTAGAGCCTGGAGCCGACCCGCAGCGCGTTGCCGTCAAGGGCCACCGGAGTATCGGGGGAGACCTGCACCGACAGTTGCGCGGGGCACGCGGCTGCGCCGTCCCAGATCACGTCCACCCGCAGGAGTCCCCCGACGCGGCACAGGACCGCTCGATCCCGGCGCCCAGCGCCACCGAGGGGGCCGGCGAGAATGTCGGGTGCGTCGCAGTCGGCGGGGCCTTGGGGTGCGGCGACCGCGGGCGCGGGCGCGCCAACCCGGCGGCGCGGCCCGTCGCCGGTCGACCCCGGAAGATCGAGCACCACCGGCGGCGTGTCGGCCGCGGGCCGTTCGCTCTCCGGCGGCACTTCGAGTTCGACGCTCGCGAGCATGGCCGCGAACACCAGCGCCACGACGACCGTCAGGGCGGCCGCCGCCGCCAGCGGTACGCCCCACCGGCGTGTCGCGCGGCGGGCTCCAGCCAGGACCCTCGCGTCCAGCTCCGCGGGCGGATGCGCCTCGGATCGATACGACTTGTCGAACCAGTCGTCAGACATAGCCGCGCATGCCCTTCCTCAGCTTTTTCATCGCGTAGCGCAGTCGGCTCTTGACGCCTTCCTCGGTGATGCCGGCCACGGTCGCGATCTCGCGGACCGTGAGGCCGGCCTCCTTGTGCAGCAGCAGGGCCTCGCGCTGCGCGGCGGGCAGTGCCGCGATCAGCGCATCGAGCCGCTCCGCGGCCTCGAGGTTCTCGGCGTCCCACAGCGGCGAGCCGTTGGCGACCGCCTCGTCCTCCGACACCACCTCGGTCCCGGGCTGGCGGAACTGGTCCATCAGCACGTGGTGGGCGATCGTGAACAGCCACGCCCGGAAACGGCCCCGCGCCCGATACCGGCCGCTGTTCGCCACCACCCGCGCCCACGTCTCCTGGTGGCCGTCCGCCGCGCTCGCGGCGTCCGTGGCCCGCAGGAAGTACCGGTAGACCGCGTCCTTGTGCCGTCCGTAGAGGGTCTCGAAGGCCGCGTAGTCCCCCGCGGCGAAGCGCCCCATCAGGTAGTCGTCGGACGGTTCGGTCATGGGCAACCGGGCCCGTGCCTGCCGGGCAGGGGAACGCCATCATAGCCGCGTTGCCCGGTGGCCCGCTCGCGGTCGGCGTCGACTTTCGTTAACCCCATGTCGGCTCGCCGCACGTTGGTATGGCCAGACACATGAGGGGGAGGCGGCAACATGAGAGACCGGATCGCGGGCCTGGAGCAGCGGACCTTCCTGCGCTACGCGCTCGGTGTGGCGCTCGGGCTCGGCGTCACGATCCTGCTCTTGCTGCTCATGGAAAAGCTGATCGAGAGCGACCGCAGCCCTTACTCGGAGCCGCCGAAGGGCGAGCTGCTGAGCTTCGTGCGACTGCTCGAGGAACCGCCACCCGTGATCAGGGAACCCCCGACGGAGCCGCCCGAAGTGGAGCCGCCCCCGGACGTGGATCCCCCCGAACTCCCACCCGTCCGGATCTGCGAGGAGATCGAGTGCGGCGCTCCCGTGGAACCGCCACCCGCCGACCCGCCGGACGTCACCGGCAACGGCGTCGCCACGGACGGCGACTTCCTGCCGATCATGAAGGTCGCCCCGGAGTATCCCCGCGGCGCCGCGTCGCGCGGCATCGAGGGCTACGTGCTGCTCGAGTTCACCGTCACCTCCCTCGGGAGCGTCCGCGATCCCGTGGTCGTCGACGCGAGTCCTCCGGGCGTTTTCGAGCGGGCGGCGACCGCGGCCAGCCTGAAGTTCAGGTACAAGCCGAGGGTGCTGAACGGACAGCCGGTGGATGTGCGGGGCGTGCGCAACGTCATCCGGTTCGAGCTCGAGAGCGGTTAGGCGGGCGGATGACGGACCTCGCATGCCGCCCGGCCTTTGCGCGATTGGCGCCGCCCCTGCTTGCCCTGGCCCTCGCGGGCTGCCAGGCGCCCGGGTTGCCGGCGCCGATCAAGAGTCCGATCGACAATCGCGCCTACCGGCACGTCGTCCTGCCCAACAATCTGCGGGCGCTGCTCATCCACGCGCCGGAGAGCGACCGCGCAGCGGCCGCGGCCAGCGTTGCCCGCGGCAGCGACCACGACCCCGACGGGCACGCAGGGCTCGCCCACTTCGTCGAACACATGCTGTTCATCGCCACCGAGAAGTACCCGGAGGTAGACGGCTTCACCGGCTTCGTCCTCAAGCACGGTGGCAGTTACCGGGCCTACACGGCCAATGACCGCACGACCTACCACTTCCACGTGAAACCGGACCGCCTGCCGGAAGCGCTCGACCGGTTCGCCCAGTTCTTCATCGCCCCCCGCTTCGACCCCACCCATGTCGAACGGGAGAAGGAGTCCCTGCAGAGCGAGTACGAACTCCAGCGCAAACGGGATGCCTGGCGCGAACTCGCGGTGGCGAAACAGCTCTTCAATCCCGCCCACCCGGCCACGCGCTTCAACATCGGCAGCCGCGAGACGCTGCGTGACACGGGCGTGCGCGAGGTGCGCGCTTTCTTCGAAGCGAACTACTCCGCGGACACGATCACGGTCGCCGTGCTCGGCCCACAGAGCCTCGACATGCTGGAGGAGTTCGTCGCCGAACGGTTCGGCGCCATCGTCGACCGCGAGCTTGGCCCTCCACCCCTCAGTCCACCGCTCTTCGGCACCGGGGCCTTGCCGGGCAGCTACGCCTGGCGCAGCGTCAACGAGACGCGCACGCTCGGCTTCACTTTCCCGATCCCGCCGCTCAGGCCGTATTACCGCACGAAGCCCGCGCGATACCTCGCCAACCTGATCGGCCACGAAGGTGCGGGCAGCCTCCACGAGGTGCTCAGCCGCCGCGGCTGGATCGAGGGACTGACCGCAAGTGCCGGGACCCTGGACGAACGGAGCCCGACGTTTCACATCCGGATGTCGCTGACGGATGCCGGCGAGCCCCACGTTGCCGAGATCGTGGATCTGACCTACGCGTGGATCGCACTGATCCGACGCGCCGGCATCTCCCGGTGGCGCTACCGCGGGCAAGCCGGCGGGGCCGATCTCGGGTTTCGTTTCCGGGAGCCGCCCACTCTCACCGCTACGGTCGTTCGTGCGGTCGAGGCGCTTCCCCACTATCCGCCGGAGGACGTGCTCCGCCACGGACACTTGATGGAGGCGTTCGACGAGCCGCTGATCCGGCGGTTCCTCGCCCATCTCATCCCCGAGAACGCCCACGTCTCGATCTCGGGTCCGGACATCGACGGCGATCGTGTCGAGCCGGTCTTCGGCACAACGTGGCGCATCGGACCGGCGATGCTGCCGCGGAGGGTTGACGCTCCGCTCGCGCTTCCGGGACCGAACGCGTACCTCCCCGAAGATTTCGACCTCGCGCTCGAGCCCGGCCCGCCAGCCAGGCCGGCACTCCTCTCGACCGGCAATGCAGTAGAGACCTGGCACGCGCCGGACACGGAGTTCCGCACCCCCACCGCCCGCGTAGACCTGCAACTGCGGGTGGCGGAGCCCATGACGCCGGACGACGTGGTGTTGGCCACGCTCCATGCCGAGCTGGTGGACGACGCGATGAACCCCCACGCGTATCCGGCCCGACTGGCCGGGCTGACCTGGTCGGTGCGGGCGAGCTGGAAGGGGTTGGGCATCTACGCGGGCGGCTTCCACGACAACCTCGCCCTCCTGCTGAAGGACATGCTCGACGCGTTCGCCGAGCCTCGCGTCGACCCCGGGTGGTTCGCCGCGGCCCGCGCCGCACTCGCCGAAGGCTATGCCAATCAGAAGGTCCGCCGACCTTACGAGCAGGTCAGGGAAACGATCCACCACCTGCTATACCCGGGGGTCTGGCCGGTGGACGATCTGCTCGACGCCCTGCGCCGGGCTACGCCCGAGACACTCGCAGCGTGGCGCCGAACGCGTCTCACTCACATGGGAGCGACGCTGCTGGTGCACGGCAACCTGCTCGAGGACGAAGCCCGCTCGCTCGCGGCGCTCGTAGACGAGCGGCTCAACATCGTCGAGCTGCCACACACGCGTCCCGGCGCCCGGCGCCTGGCGGGCTCCCGACGCTACGAACACGCAGTCGACCACGACGACGCCGCCTACGCGCTCTACATCCAGGGGGCGAGCGACAGCATCGATGAGCGGGCGCGCGTCGGACTGATCGGACGGATGCTGGGCGCACGCTACTTCACGGCGCTACGCACGGAGCGCCAACTCGGCTACGTCGTGCAGACATCCGCTCTGCCGATGGGGCGGCACCCCGGCATCGTCTGTGTCGTACAGGGATCGAGGGCCGGCGCACAGGAGGTGGAGACGCTCACACGAGCGTTCCTCAAGGAGCAACGGGACTGGTTCGACAGGCTGTCCGCGGCCGAACTCGAGCAGCACAAGACCGGCTACGTCGCAACGCTGGTGCGCGCCGACCGCCACAATCACGACCGCGTATCGCGACTGATGGGGGATCTCGCCGCCCGCGTCCTTCAGGCTCATCGACCCCGGCCGCGGCAACCGGCTGACCGTGTATAGCCCCGGTGCGGCCGGCACGTCGCCCCGCGACGGCGCCCCACTGTCCTCGATCGAAGCGTTCCGGGCGGACCGGTAGTGGCGCGACCGACGCGGGCGGGGTCGATGCGCTACAGGTACCGCTCCACCAACAACCTCAGGTGGTCCACGTTTCCGGCCGGCGCGTCCGCGTCCATCCCCACGACGACTCCGACCTGCACCTCACGCACGGCGCCCGCTCGATCGAGGACCAGATACATGGGACGCGGCACACCCGCGGGTCGGCCGCGGCCCGGCCCGGCAAGGAAGCTCAGGTCGTCGCGTCGCCCGTACAGCATCGCCGATGGGTTCTGCGCCAGCCATTCGAGTTGCACGGGGGCGGGTTCGTCCGAGACGTTCACGATCACAAGCCCGCGGTCGCGGTGACTGGCCTGCAGCGCCTCGAGCCCCGCCATCTTCCGGAGGCAGGGCGCACACCAGGTGCCCCAGACATGCACCAGCACGACGTCCCCGGCCAGGTCCCCGAAGCGGATCTCGGGCGCCCCGTCCCGCACAGCGCCCCCGTTGAGCACGCTGAATGCGACGTCGGGCAGCGTCCGGCCCTGCAGCCGCTCCGCTCTCTCGATGAACGAGCGTCCCAGCACCGTGCCTCCCAGATGCACCGTCGCCGGCGCGTCCCAGCCCTCGAGCCTGTCGATGACCACCTCGCCCCCGACGAACTGGTCCGCGTGCACGCCAAGCCATGCCGCGAGCCTCGCCTGATCCTCCTGCGCAACCGCGTAGACGCCTTGCACCTTCACCAGGCCGAAATCCAGCGCCATCTTGCCGCGACTCGGCCCATCCGGAGGTTCTACCGCGAAGACGGCGGTCACCGTCGCCGGCAGCGCCTCCGCCTCCCCGGCGAGGCCCACCGTTACGAGTTGCGGCAGCCTCTCGATCAGGCGTGTCGTCGAGAACGCCTGGTGTTGGCCGTCCGCGTCCTCACCCATCGCCTCCGACTCGACACGTACGGCAGGGACGTCCCCGGACTCCTGTATCAGCACCGTCATCGTGTGTTTCGTGAAGCGATGGACCTCGGCGGACGTCGAAGCGGCGAGCAACATCGCGAGCGATGCCGCGCCATTACGCAACGCGTTGCGTGTGATCGTTCCCATTGCACCCTCCGGCAGCTACCACCACAACAACGTGTGGCGCGCCCGGGTGGGGTTAACGGGATGTCGGCGGGAAGCGCGAACTCAGCTCTTCGCGTTGTTCAGCGTGCGCAAGAACTTCGCGTAGTCCCCCACGTAGTCGAAGTCCTTCTTGTAGAAGTAGTCCTCTTCGCCGAGGAGTTGCGACATCGGGTGCCGTAACGCTCGATGAGTTCGTCCGCGACGTCCGAGTAGTTGTCTCCCTGGCGGAGCAGGACACGGTAGTTTGTGGGGTGGCGCAGCAGGGCGCGGGTGCCCGGGACCACGAGCGTGGCGCCGCCCTCCTTCGTGAAGTCGTCGCAGGCCCAGCACGCCGTCAGCATCATGTTGTGCTCGGGCAGGGGCGCCGGGAACATGTCCTGGTCGCAGTGCACGGGCAGGGGCCGGGTTGCCGTTCGCGCGGACGGTGCCGATCAGGCTGCCGAGCAGGAATCCTTCCCTCAGATCCCGTACTGCACCCCAAGCCGCACGGTCCGCGGCTGCTGGAACTGGACGGGAAAGCCGAACGTCGGTGACGGCCGCCGCCCGAAGAACCCGTCGGCACGTTCGTCGACCTCGGTCTCGTCGTCGAAATCGAACACGTTGAAGACGTCGAGCCGGACGGTCAACTCGCCGCGGCCAAACGCCTCGCGCGTGTACTTGAGGCCGAGATCGAGCCGGTAGATGTCGGAGGTCCTTCCCAGGGACCCCCGCGGCGCGGGCGTGCCCTGCCGAAAAAACGACGACGGTCCGTACTGTTGCGCGTAGGGGTCCGTCGGGTGGTAGCCGAAGGCGTTGCGTGGCCGGCCGCTCGAGAACTGGAAAGCGCCACTGACCTGCCAGGCGTCGGCGAACTGCCACACGCCCCAGACCCGCACCATGTGGCGGCGGTCGTTGGGCAGGTCGCCGTTGGCCCCGTCCAGCATGCCGGCGAAGTCGAACTGCGACGTGTAGCCCGCGGTGTCCTCGCCCGTGTC
>JAJDTI010000153.1 GCA_022827245.1 Pseudomonadales bacterium
TTCGGCGTCGGCAAGGTGCGCGCCGCCGCCCTCATGACGACCTTCGGGGCCGAGCTCGTCGGCAACCAGAAGACGCTCCCGCGGACCAGGCTCCTGCAGCAGCTCAAGAAGCACCGGGGCCGGGCCGCCTTCCGCCATGAGGAGGAGCGCCGCGAGCGCCTGGCCTCCGAGCTCCAGAAGGCCCGGCTGACCGGGGTCCGGTTCAAGGTGCCGGCCGAGAACATGAGCGCGAAGCTGGCCAACCTGCCCGATGGGGTGACGGTCGAGCGCGGGCGGATCGAGGTGCGGTTCGAGGGGGCGGAGGACGCCCTGATGCGGCTCTACACGCTGGCCCAGGCGCTCGGGAACGACTTGGGGCGGTTCCAGGCGCTCGTCGGTCGTTGAGGCGGGGGAGATGTGGTGAACGAAATGACGGACGCCCTGGTGCCGGTGGTCGAGACGCCGGCGGTCGACGCGGCCGCGGAGGCGGCGTCGGGCGTGACACGGGCGGGTTCGCCCGGGCTCGCGTTGCCACGGGTGATCGTGGACGCGGGGCCGGTGGCGGTGGGGAAGTTCGTGGAGTTCTTCGCCGGAAGGATCGCGAACGAGCGGACCCGGGCGGCGTACGCGCGGGCGGCGGGGCAGTTTCTCGGGTGGTGCGAGGCCCGAGGCCTCCGGCTCGAGGCGGTCTCGCCGCTCCACGTCGCCGCCTACATCCGGACGCACCCAGGTTCAGCGCCGACCGTGAAGCAGCACCTGGCCGCGATCCGCATGCTCTGCGACTGGCTCGTCGTCAGCCAGGTCCTCCCGGTGAACCCCGCAGCGGCGGTCCGGGGGCCGAAGCACGTCGTCACGAAGGGCGCGACGCCGGTCCTCTCGCCGGCGGAGGCGAGGAAGCTCCTCGAGGTGATCGACACGGGCACCCTGGCCGGGCTCCGGGACCGGGCGCTGCTCTCCGTCATGCTCTACAGCTTCGCGCGGGTGAGCGCGGTCCTCGGGATGCGAAGGCAGGACTACTTCGGGCAGGGTGTCCGGGGCTGGTTGAGGCTCCACGAGAAGGGCGGGAAGCGGCACGACGTGCCGGCTCACCACCGGGCGGCGTCGGCCCTCGACGCCTACCTCGAGGCGGCCGGGCTCGAGGATCCGAAGATACCGCTCTTCCAGACCATGGACCCGGCGGCGCGCCGGTTGACGGGCCGGGCGCTCAACCGGCGGCTCGTCCTGGCGCTGATCAAGCGGCGCGCCGCGGCCGCGGGGCTGCCGCCCTCGACGTGCTGCCACACGCTCAGGGCGACGGGGATTACGGCGTACTTGCTGAACGGGGGGACCCTCGAGCACGCGCAACAGATCGCGGGCCACGCGTCCCCGAAGACGACGAAGCTCTACGACCGGACGGCGGATACCGTGACCGCCGACGAGATCGAGCGCATCGTGATCTGAACAGGGGGGGGCGCCTGTCCGGCGCCCCAGCGTCCGCGACGGTGTCCGGCGGCCGTTTGGAGCGTGACGGTCGGCGCACCGGCCCCCTGCCGGGGCAGGGCTCACGACATGGGGGCGCCGCTGCCGCGTCGGTGACGTCGGGCATGACGCCGCGAGCTCGGCGATTCGTCTCGTCTAGGTGCCGTCGTCCGTTGCTGGCTGCTCGCCGGAGGACGCGGCGGGGCGTCGCCGCGACCCGCTAGGTGCCGCCATGCGGTCGCCGCCTCCGCGGTTGGTTGAAGATGTAGGTGGGGCTGTCGGCGCTGTCGCCGAGCTTGAGGCGCAAGTTGCGGACGAAGATGCGCAACACGCCCACGGCGATGTGCTCGCGCTTGGTCCAGACCCGCCCCAGACCCGCCGCAGCAGCGTGTCGGACTTCACGACCCGCCCCGCGTTGAGAGAGCACGCGCATCAGCTCGGGGACCCGCCGCATCAGCTCGATGCCGTCGACCTTGGGCAGCACGAGGTCGAGCAGCACCAGCCGCGGCCTCTCGGTCCGGATGATGCGCCCCAGGCCCCGCGGCGTGCCCGGTCACGAGCGGGGCGTAGCCGGCCTCGGAGAGCGCGTCGCGGACGAAGCGTAGCGCCCGCGGGTCGTCGTCCACCACGAGGATGCGCGGGGCGGCTCGCTGGCCGCCGGCAGCGTACCGGCAGGTCGACGACGACGGCGTGGCGGCCGCCGCCGCTCAGGAACGTGCTTCGCGCCCGCTCCACGAGGGCGGCCACCTCCGAGGGCTTGGGGGGCGACCGAGAGCGTGCCCGAGTCGGTGCGCCCGGCGTCCAGCAAGTCGCCGATGAGGTTGCGCATGTGACGGCCTGCTCGGCGATGATGCGGTGGAACTCGCTCATCTCGGCCGGGTCGAGCTCGACGAAGGCGAGCAGGTCTGGTTTCCGGATCGAGGAGGCGGCGATCCGCCGGATGCCCGACAGGAACCCGGAGGCCCGCGGCCGCCGCCTGCTGGACGCGTGGCCGAGACCGGCGACACCTGGATCGAACAGCTCCGGTGGTGACCCCCACCAGCGACCCTGACGGACGACCAGGGAGCAGCGAGACGCGCTATCATGATTCCCACGAGCATCGGGGCAAGGGAAGAGACCGTCTCGCCGTCCACCCCGGCCGCGCCGCCGTTGCGCCGCACGGCGGCGTGCGGGATTTCGCCGAAGTAGTTCGTCAGGTCGGCGTCCACCACCTCCCCGTGGCCCGTGTTCAGCAGCCGATGAACGCGCTTGACCGCGTCATGTGCTCCGGCCCGGCCAGTCGAGCCCGTGGTCGCGGACGTCGAGACCCCAGTCGGCGGCACCGACCGGTTTCTCATCGCTCACGTCCCCGGCGCAGGAGATCTCGGTCATCTTTCTCGGCCTCATCGGTGTGGTCGAGGCATGGAATAGGTACGGCTAGAGGGTTACGAGGATCCAAATGGAAAATCACGCAACGAGCGACTCCGCCTGGATTGACGAACTTCTGGACGAGGACACCAGTCCGGCCGGAGATAGCGGAGGCGCCACGGAGCGGCGCGCATTCGACGAGGCAATGGAAGCAGCACGTGACGCTGCCAGTGCTGTTAATGAGCTCGACAAATTTTGGCGGATCGGAAAGCGATCCGACGCCGAGGCCCGTGCGTTGGCGGCATTGATAGACGCAACAGCTCGGTACTACTCACAAATCACACACGTTGGCGTGAACTACGACCTCAGGATCGGACTCTTGAGACATAGAAATGGACCTGGCGACGAGGCCACAGCAAAAAACCTAGAACGTTTCCGTGGCAGAAAGCTCGACGAGCTGTTCTCGGAGATGGAAAGTCACCTAAAGATAGATCGCGAGCATCGCTTGGCGTGCTGGTTACTAAAGAAGACCAAGACCATCCACATTGCAAAACAGTTCGCAGGCGGAGGCGTGGAATCACTTTAGATCGCGCGTCAGTTCCGAGGTTCCAGAAACTCCCGGCGCGCCGCCGGACCGAGAAGACGAGGACACCACTATGCCGAGCATTTTCCGAAGCCTGACCGATAGCTTGACCGATGCCGGCGCCGAGCCGAAGCTGGCCGAGGCCATTATAACCGCGATCCATCGCGCAGTCAGGCGCGCGCCCCGGTTGGACATCACTCGCAACTTGACCGCGGCCGGTGCCGACCCGAAACTGGCCGAGGCCATCACCGCCGCGATCGACCACGCCGTCGAGCCGCTCGCAACCCAGTTCGAGGTCGACGACCTCAGGCACGACTACTGGACACTATGGGGCTGGCACGTCCAGCCGGCCAAGAATACCGCCGAGCTCGCCAAGCAAAGCGCCGACCGCGCCGAACGTCTCAGCGTGCGCACCACCGATGCACTCTCCGACGTGGACCGCCGCGTGGCACGCCTCGAGGGAATCATCACTGCCCGCCGCGACCGCGACACCACGACGGACATGCCCCGCTGACGCGCCACCCATGCGAGGGCGACCATCGCGACCGGACCTCAAACGCGGACCTCGCCGGCGACGGGGCGCGCCAGCACGCCCAATCCAGATCAGGCGGGGGCCTCGGGCGGGACGAACAACGCCCGACGCGGCCAGCTCGCCGGCGAGGCGGGGCGGGGCGTGGAAGCGCGCCGCGACCACCGTGGCCGCGGCGCTCGCCAGCGACACGGCTCTGGTCACCGCGCCTTCAGGAGCCGGCTCGGACGGGGCAGTCCGTGAGTCCGCCATCGACGTCCGAGCGCGGCGTGGGACTTGGCTTCCAGGGAGCGTCGCCGACGACGGCTGCGCCCGGTCGGAGAGACGCAGGTCCGGGCGAGCTTGGTTCCGGAACCGGCGCGGCCGCCTGTGCCCGCCCCCGGCGGCACGCCGTTTCTCTGCTTGGGCGAGCGCCGAGGCCTGCGTCAGCCGAACACCCGCCCGGGGGTACCCAGGGTGGCTCCCGCAGCCTCGACGCTTGTCCTCGGCGGTCCGCTCGCGACGCCGGCGCTGATGCTCCCGAGTGCGCCCCGACGACCGACAAACAAACTGGCTCGTCGGCAGCCAGGTTCTCCCGGTGAAGCCCCGGCGCCGCGAGCGCCCCCGTAAGGGCCCGCCAAGCGAGCGGGCAACCCACCGAAGAGTGCCCGCGGGGAGGCGGTCTACTCGATTGTCACGTCTGCGACGTTTCCCCGCAGTCGCGCGACATGGAGGCCATCGAGCGGCGATACGGCGGGAAGTGTGTCCTCCACAACAGCGGTTACCACGGCTTGAAATTGCCGGGTTTGCGCCGCAATGAAATCCGCGTAATCCTGGAAGTGCCTACAGTCGAATCTGGCCATGCAGTCAACGAGTAGTATCGTGGGCTGCCGCTCCGCCTCAAACCGAGCGAGTTCCACCGCCATCTCTATGACGACCCGGATTTGCTCAGTGTCTGAGAGGTCGTGGAAATCGAGGCCAGGGCGGGTGCCGTCCACGTCAACCAGAAGCGCTTCTTGATCGTTCTGTTTCACGAAGTGAGGATTGTGGATGTGGTGCCCCCCACGTGTCGCGAGTGACCGCACGATATTGTGCACAAGAGCCACGTCGATGCGTAGCCATCTCGCCAGGTAGGCGCTGATCGTTTCATCTTCCGGGTTACGCCGGTACGGTCGCTCCGGCGCATGAATGAATACAAACGGAACATTAAGGCGCGGCGTCGCCAAACCGTCTACGTCAAACTGGATGTTATTCTTTTCGTAGATCCTCACGGTCCAGGCAAGTGGTAACGGGTTGAGCGCTTCGTATCTCACCTGGGTGCGTTTGCGCTTCTTTCCGATCGGTGACCAACGCTTTAAAAACGAGATCTCGGTGCAGCCTGCAAGCCACTCACAGAGAGCGGTCTTGCCAGAGGCATTGCGGCCGACGATTATTGTGGTCCGTCCGAAGTCGAGCCGCGAACCTGGGGTAAAGAGCGGGCTTTCTTGCACAACGAGGGACTGTAGCCAGCCGAACTTGAACGAGACGCCCCGCTGTTCAAACGCGATCCGCGCTTCGTGGGCGGTCTTAAAACTGTGGAGGAGGGTCGCCGGAAACTCTGCGCCTCTCTTCGCGTCAACGACTCTTGCATGATTGGCGCAGAGCCAGAGTGCGTTGCGGATACTGTGAAGATCCTGCGGAGCTAGGGTCGCCTGGCCACGGGGACCCCCCGGAGACGCACTGTGGATGTGCGCCGCCACCCCGGTGGAAATCACGTCCTGCGGCGTTGCGCCAGGCCCTATGGTGGCGCTGTCACATCCCGGGAAACTGCACCGGAAGCCGTTCCGCTCCGCCAGTGTCCGTTTGACACCATTTGAGAAATTAATTCTCGTCATAGAGAAGGGCCTGTTTGGCAACAGCTTCGGGGGCTCACGACTCCTCAGTATAGCCCTGGCTTCGCGGAGCCGCGGGGGTGGCGGGGTTGCGCCGACGGCGGCCGCCTTGGGGTCGGATAACGGCGCTTCCGAACCGGACGTCGTCCCGACCGCTGGGTCCGGCGTGCAGGTCCTCGCCCGCGGCGGCCCGGTCGAGGGCGTTCACGGCGTCGCCGTCGCCGCCGGCCTGGTCGCCGGCGCGTGAGGACTTCATCATGCCCGCGAAGCCCGGTGGCTCCTCGCCATTCCCGACGCCATCAGCCAGCTCGAGCAGCTCGACCGGCAGCTCACCCGGCGCGACATCGAGCGGCTCTTCGGCGTCGGCAGGTGCGCGCCGCCGCCCTCATGACGACCTTCGGGACCGAGCTCGTCGGCAACCAGAAGACGCTCCCGCGGACGAAGCTCCTGCAGCAACTCAAGAAGCACCGGGGGGCGCGCCGCGTTCCGCCACGAGGAGGAACGCCGCGAACGCTTGGCCTCCGAGCTCCAGAGGGCCCGGCTGACCGGGGTGCGGTTCAAGGTGCCCGCCGAAGAGCATGAGCGCGAAGCTGGCGAACCTGCCCGATGGGGTGTCGGTCGAGCGCGGGCGGATCGAGGTGCGGTTCGACGGGGCGGAGGACGCCCTGGTGCGGCTCTACACGCTGGCCCAGGCGCTCGGAAACGATCTGGGGCGGTTCCAGTCGCTCGTCGGTCGTTGAGCCAGCCGGTGGGAGGAGAGGTGGTGACGGAATGACGATCGGAGACTCTGGCCCCTGCGGCCGCGGCGCCGGCGATCGCGGCGAGCGGGGGAGGGGAGATCGTCCTGCCGCAGGTGATCGTCGACGCGGGGCCGACGGCGGTGGCGCGGTTCCTGGAGTTCTTCGCGAGGCGGATCGCGAACGCGAGGACGCGGGCGGCGTACGGGAGAGCGGTGGGGCAATTCCTGGGGTGGGTGCGAGGCGCGAGGTCTCCGGCTCCATGACGTCTCGCCGCTCCACGTGGCTGGCTACATCCGGACGCACCCCGGTCGGCGCCGACGGTGAAGCAGCACTTGGCCGCGATCCGCATGCTTGGCGACTGGCTCGTGGTCAACCAGGTTCTCCCGGTGAACCCGGCCGCGGCGGTGCGGGGTCCGAAGCACGTCGTCACCAAGGGCGCGACGCCCGTGCTCTCGCCGGCGGGAAGCGGAGGAAGCTCCTCGAGCGCATCGACACTGGCACCCTGGCCGGGCTGCGCGACCAGGCGCTCCTCTCGGTCATGCTCTACAGCTTCGCGCGGGTGAGCGCGGTCCTGGGGATGTGGCGGCAGGACTACTTCGGGCAGGGGAGCCGCGGGTGGTTGAGGCTCCACGGAGAAGGGTGGGAAGCGGCACGACGTCCCGGCGCACCACCGGGCAGCCGCCGCCCTCGACGCCTACGTCGAGGCGGGCGAGCTCGAGGAGCCGAAGGCCCGCGCTCTTCCAAACGGTGGACCCTGCGGGGCGCCAGCTGACGGGCCGGGCGCTCGAGCGGCGGGTAGTTCTGGCGATGATCCAGCGGCGCGCCGCGGCCGCACCGGGCGCTGGAGGCGAATCGGCGAGGCCGCGGCGGAAGTCCGGGTCGGGCGGGCGCTGTCCGCGTTCGTCCGGGGCGCGGCGCCCGCAGAATCCTTGGTCGGTGAGCGGACCCGCTACGCGGCAGTGTCGCAAACCTTCGTTTGCGACACTGGCTGATCGGGGTCGCGTTCAGCGTGCGGGCAGTCCCGCTAGTCGATCTGTCCGAGGCCCTCGCTGCCGCTGCCGGCGAGCATGGGTCAGTCGCGGCCGAACCCTCGCGGCAGCTCGACGTCGAGATCATCGAGGTCGATGCTGCAGATTCCCTCGAGGAGCTCGGCGGTCCGCGACTCGGCCAGGGCGTCGGGCAGGTGGTCGAGCCCGGCCTGGTACTCCGACGCTGGGGCCGCGGCCGCGGGGGTCTACCGGATGGCCAGGACCGGGCCTTCTGGGTGGCGCGGCGCCAGCTTTTGGTTTCGGCAATCGGCGATGAGGTCGAGCGCTTCGAGCACCAGTTGACCGATCAGGATCTCGCTCCCGGCCGGTCCCACGATGGCCTCGGTTCGCGTGGCGAGGTCTCCGATCTCGATCGTGACGTCGGTCACGGGCCGTTCTTCGCGGCGTTCGTCGGCGTAGACGACGGTTCTCGTTCCCCAGTGCTCAAGCCCAAGCTCCGTTGCGATCTCCTCGGGGATGACGAGAGTCACCGCCCCGGTGTCGACTACGCCTTCGACCGTCGTTCGGCGCACGTCGGTCTCGGCGCGCAGCCCGAGGCGAACCGCACCGCGGTCGTCCCTGTTCTCCAGCGTCACGCTGGCTCGAATCTCTCCCATCGTCATGGTTCTCCCATTCTGGCGCAACCCCTGGACCGCCCGGGTCGCGGTGCTGGAGGAGTTTCGGCCGCGGCCGCGGGGGGCTCAGTCGCGACCGAACTCTCGCGGCCGCTCGACGTCGAGGGCGTCGAGATCCACATCGCGGCGTCGGCAGGGCCCGGTCGGCGGCCATCAGGGCCACCGGCCACCAAGGGCGGTCCGCAGAACGTGTCGAAGTGGGCGCGGTCGTCCGGGCCGGCGTGCGGACGTCGAGGACCGGACAGGGCCCGTGGTACTCCTGGCCCTTGAGTTCCGCCTGCACGACGGACCAGAGCCTCACGGGCGCGTCGCACCCGAGGAAGTCGAAGGGGGCTTCCACGACCAGCAGCGTAGCACGGCCGCGCGGCCGGTCTCGACGAGGTGAAGTTCCCCGCCGGGGGCGGTCCCGTGAGTCCGCCCCCACAGGCTCGAAGACGGACTTGTCACTCCCTGCACATTCTGGCGCGTGGCGGGGCTGTTGAGACGATAAAATGCGGCTCGACTTTGCCGGGCTGAGGAGTGGCCATTCTGTGGGCCCAATGGAGAGAGCGCGATGGGCGTTGACGCATACTTGAGCGCAGTTGTTGGTGCCGTGGCTGTGGAAGTATTCCGACTCGTCGTGTTGCCGCTTATACCCACGTGGTGGCCAAGCGGAACCCGTGTGCCGCGAGTCAAGGGCAAGTGGCTCTACGACGATGGAACATTGGAAATATGGCAGTTTGGGACGATAATAAAAGCACGGGCCGAGCGTAGATCTCAAGGAGCGGTTCGTTATTTCAATTACAAGGGAGAAGTCGTGGGAGGACAGCTGGTGCTGACGTGGGAGCAGTCAGAACTGGAAGGTTATTCCATGGGTGCGATGGTCCTCACAGTATCTGATAATGGACAAACGCTGAAGGGAATGACTACATACCTGCAACATAAAACAGCAACTGTAATATCTCGAGAGCGCAAGTACACTAGAGAAAGTTGAACCGGCCGACGGGGGATTCAGGGGGCGACCGTCCCTGGGTCGGATAAGCGGTATTCCGTTAGCCGGGGGACGCCCATCAGGGGGCGCTTCTGGGACTACTTCTTGGCGGCTTGCTTCCTGCGTGCGGCCCAGTAGGCGGTCATTCGTTCCGACACCGCCTTCTTCTCCGCGGCCGTCATCGGCCGGCGTTTCCTCTCCGGTTTGGCGTCGGACTTGCTCTCCGCGGCCGGCGCGGCCACCGGCTTCCTCGCGGAGGAGGATCGCCGTGAGGTGGAGCGCGACGACGGCCGCGCGGACGCTCCCAGCATCTCCTCGACGTCGGTCAACGCCCTGATCTCGGCCTGGAGGCGGTCGATCTCGCTTTGTCGGTCGGCAATGGCCTGTGCGATGTCACTCATGAAGCTAGAGAGTAGTGGTCCTGTGAGGGAGATGTCAACCGGCGCGGAGGCGGCAGCTTGGCACCGTTCGCGGGAGGATGGCGTTCTGCTTCACGTCCGCGCCCTCCCCCCTCCACCGTAGCGTCCGTCCCCCGCCTTCGACCGCAGTCACAGACGGGCGTCCTCCCCGACGACAACGCCGGCGACGACCTGGACGTTGATCGTCGACCTTGACCCCGCCGCGTGGCGGCGAGCCACCGACCGGGCAGCCCGTGAGACCGTCCCTCCTCCGGATCCGGCCGTGGTCCCGGAGCGGCGGCGGGATGCCGGCGACGACGCACCCTTCCTGCTCGTCGCGTCGCCATCCCGCGGGGCCGACTGGCCGCGGCCGGTCTCCGACGGCTCGGCGGCAACCGGCACGGTTGCTCATCCGACGCGCGATGACGAGCGCGGTGGGCTGCGGCTGAACTGCCCTCCGGAAGGCGACGCCGCCGTTCGCGGCGTAGCCGGAGTCGCCGGTTCAGGGTGTCCGGCCCACCGGATCGGGGGTACCATGCGGGCGACGTGGGAAGACCGGTTCACTCATCTCCAAGGAGGGGAATGTTGGCAAGAGTCAAGAAACTCACCGTGGCCCTGACGAAAACGCAGCTGCTTTCGGATATCGCGGAGAATACGGCGTTGACGAGGCGGCAGGTCGCGGATGTCTTCGAGGCGCTGGAATCGGTCATAGAGCGCCATGTCCGGAAAGGGGCTGTCGGCGCATGCACGATACCCGGCCTGATGAAGATCAAGGTCGTGAAGAAGCCCGCGCAGAGAGCCCGGAAGAACGTGCCGAATCCGTTCCGGCCTGGTGAGACGATGGACGTGAAGGCCAAGCCCGCCAGTACCTCCGTGAAGATTCTGCCGCTCAAGAAGCTGAAAGACATGGCGTAGGTGTCCGCCGTAACGGGTCGTCGTCCCCGCTCGTCCGATCTCGCATACCCGCGGCGGGCCGGCGCGCCCACGGCGGTACCCGCCTGGGTCGGATAACGGTGTTAGTCAGACTGTTCGCCCCCGGAACATCCGCCTCGGCCGCGGCTCGCTGCGCCCCTCGGCCGGCCGGCCCACCCTACCGGCGTCTAGGCGGAGACTTCCAGCCGGCCCCGGAACCGGCGCGGGCGTCACCGGCCCCGACGTCGAACCGGAGGTCGTCCCGATCACTGGGTCCGGCGTGCAGGTCCTCGCCGCTGCAGCCCGGTCGAGGGCGTCCACCGCCCGTGCGGAAACGCCCTCGGCGAGGAGCAGCACGATCTTGGCGCGCTGGACGAATCCGGCGGGCAAGGCGTTCGAGCGGGCGATCTCCTCGAGGTCATCGCGCTGTGGGTCGGTCAGATGAATCGGCTGTCCTTCGAAGGGCATATACGTAGAAGACGACAGCCGGACGGCACGAAGCACCGTCATGCGTGCACTGTCACGGGCAACCGTGATAACCACCGAATATCAGCGTGACTCGTCGTCGAAGCGCCCTTCAATCGTTCGTCGTCTCGGCGGTCCATCCTCGAGCTGATGGGCCCGGCGGAACCCGCCCCGTGGCAGAGGCGGCAACCGCGTTGGTCGTTCAACATCCAGGAACGCGTTGACGAACATCGGGGCTTGACAAGGGGTCATTCCATATCAGCTAGGAGAACCAAGTTGTCCAGGATTCCGTACGACTGCGGCTACGTCGGTGAAATAGGGCGGGCGGTTTACTTTTTCGCCTACTACGAGTGGTGCGTTGTCTGGGTGATCGAAGCCCTTGATCCGGGGTTTCTCCAGCGGTACACCCGGGATCGCGCCATGACGGCTGGCATGGTCGGCAGCCACTTGAAGGGTTTACTGAAGTCTCGTGCCGAGCTTGCGCGTCGCGAGGATCTCGCTGAACTTCACCGCATCTTCGATGGCTTGGTCCGTAGGCGTAACGCTCTCGTTCATGCTTCGCCTATCACCGACGGAGACATTGCCAAGAGTCAGATCTTGAACTACCAAGGACCTCTCGGGAAGGAGATCTCCGACTTGAAGTGGACGCGGGAAGAGATAGACGGCTTCGCCTCGGATGTCGATGCCGCGGTCCCCATGGTTTCACGAATATTCGAGCAGCTCCGCCGTGAGAGCGGGCGCGTTTAGCAGCCCGTGGAAGTGCGCCGTGAAAGGCGCCGTCTCTCAGCGGGTGCAAATCCCGCCCGGCAACTGTCGCTCCAGCCGGTAGCAGTCGGAGCGGACGATGGAGGTGACGACATCGGTTGAAGCACTCCGACACCAAAAGGCCGCCATTGGGCGGTTCAGCGACCACGCGGGCCGTAGCGCGAGCTCCGCCCGGCGAGGAGCCGTCGACGACCGTCTCCATGGCGACCCCGGGCTACCTGGACGCGATGCGAATCCCTCTCCGGGCCGGACGCTGGTTCGACGAACGCGACGACGCCGAGGCGGTGGCCGTCGCCGTCGTCAACGAGACGCTGGCGCGGCAGCACTGGCCTGACGGCGACCCCCGTCACGCGGCGGGTGACCGTGCAGCTCCAGGGGGACAGGCGTTCGAGGGGGTCTTCGAGGCGGAGATCGTCGGCGTCGTCGGGGCGGTGCGTCCGGGGGGCTTCGACAGCCCCCCGCGTCCGGAGGTGTTCATACCCCACGCGCAGGCGCCGCCTTGTTCGGCGCCGCGGCCCTCGCCCTTTCCGGGCTCGGCATCTATGGGGTCATCGCGGTGGCCACGTCCCAGCGGACCCGCGAAATCGGGTTGCGCCTCGCCATTGGGGGCCGAGCCGCGCAACGTCGTGTGGCTGGGTCGTCCGCGGCGCCGGCGGCCTCGCCGGCGCCGGCGTCGCGGTCGGCCTGCTCGCCTCGCTGCTGTTCTCGCAGACCCCCACCGGCCTCCTCTTCGACGTCGCCCCGTCCGACGCCCGACGCTGGCCGCGGTGTCTCTGCTGCTGCTCGGGGCCGCCGCTTGGTCGAAGTCCGGCGCGACTGCCTCCGCGGGCGGCTACGGCGGTTGCTCGGTGCTGGTCGACGCGAATCCGCAGCGGAGTACCGGTGAAGGACCAAAGATGGCGCTGTGGGTACAGGGACCCGGCGCCGCCGGTTGCGGTAGCGAGGGCACGACGCGGCCGCGGGGACCTTCCGGAGCGGGCCCGGCCAGTCCGCGTCGCCTGACGAGGGTCTGGGCAGGGTGGCTACCGCCGGCGCGAGTTGGGGTGCGATGGCTGGCGAGGTGGCCCGACGGGGGTCGGTGACCTGATCGCCAACGCGGGCTCGCGGGGCCCGGGAGCGATCGCCCAGTGCGTCGCTCGCGCAGGAGCGAGGGTTATGGGTCGGATAACGGTGCATGTGTCAACTTCGGGACGCGTGTCCGGGAGCAGACTGCGAGGGCTCGTTCCCGCCAGCGGCCCGGCGCGTTTACTCGGCGCGTAGCGCTTCCATGGGGTCGGTCCGGGCCGCGCGCCGGGCCGGCAGCCAGGCTCCGGCGGCCGCGGCCACCAGCAGGAAGGCCGCGGCCACCGCGAGGGTCGCCGAATCCGCCGGCGTCGTCGCGTTCGGCTGGGACGCCATCAGCCGGGTCAGGGCGGCGGCCCCGAGCAGCCCGAGCGCTGCGCCGGTCGCGGAGTGCAGCAGGGAGCGGCCGAGGACCTGCCGGACCACCGCGCCGCGGGTGGCGCCGAGGGCGACCCGTACGCCGATCTCCCGCGTCCGCGCGCTCGTCTCGTAGGCAACGACCGCGTAGAGGCCGGCGCCGGCCAGGAGCATCGCGAGCAGGGCGAACGCCGCCAGCAGCGTCGTGAGGAAACGCGGCTGGGCGAGGGTGGCCGCGACCACGTCGTCCATGGCGTGTACGGTGACCGGCAGCGCCGGGTCGAGCCGCCACACCTGTTCCTTGAGCAGCCCGATGGGGTCCGCGCCTTGGGCCATACGGACCAGGACGAACCGCGGTTGTCGCCACATGCCGACGCGGGTGGCCCAAGGCAGGTAGATCTCGTACGGATCGGGCCGCTCCAGGCCGCCGGAGGCATTCGTGCGAACGCTGCCGGCCACGCCGACCACCGTGAGCCAGTCGCCGTCGTTCAGCGAGCGCATCCGAAAGCGCTGCCCGACGGCGGCGCCGGGCGGCCACAGCCGGTCGGCGAGATCGCGGCTGACGAGGGCGGGGTCGGCCGCGGCGGCGTCCGCATCGAACCCGCGTCCCTCGAGAATCGGGATCTCGGCGGCGGCGAAGTAGCGGTTCGGGACGTAGTTGGTGGTGACCTCGGCCTGGGCGATGCCCGCGTCGTCGGTGTCCAGCGGGCCGAACGAGAACATGCCGGGAAGAAACGGGACCTGCTCGGCCGGCGCGGCGAGCTCGACGCCCGGGACCGTCGCGGTCAGGTCGGCGAGTTGCGCGAGGAAGCGGGCGCGCGCCTCCAGCCCTTCATAGCGGGCCCCGGCCAACCGAGGCTCCAGCGCCACGGCGTTCTCGGCCGTCCAGCCGACGTCGACGTCGAGCAGCGTCCACAACGAGCGTCCCATCAGAAGCGTGCCGATCAGCAGCACCACGGCCAGGGCACTCTGCACCGCCACGAGCCCGCCCCGGAGGCGGCCGTGGCCCCTGGCGGGGTACGACGCGCGCCCCTGCATCGGCCGCATGAGATCCCGGCCGATCGTGCGCAGCGCCGGTGGCAGGGTCGCCGCGACGCCGGCGAGCAGCGCCGCCACCGCGGCCCAGGACACCACCCGGCCGTCCACGTCGATGGGGTTCAGCACCCCCCGGCCGAACTCGGGCGGCACCGCGGCGGCGGCAAGCCCGACCAGCCACCCCGCGAACGCCAGCCCCAGCAGCCCAGCGAAGGCGGAGACGAGCACCGACTCGGTCAGGAGCTGACGGCACAGCCGCAGCCGGCTCGCCCCCGCGGCGGCCCGGATCGCGAACTCCCGCGTGCGGGACAACGCCTGCGACAGGAACAGGTTCGCGGCGTTGGCGCACGCGATGAGCAGCACGCAGGCGGCCAGCCCGAAAAGCAGGAACAGCGCGGCCCGCCGCTGCTGAACCCATGCGAACTGGCCATCGACGCCGAGACCCGCGAGTTGGTTCAGCGACCTGAGCCGGGTGGTGTACCCGGTCGAGAACCACTCGGGGTTCCACTGGGGAGCCAGCGCCGCCGCCCGGGCATCGGCCTGCTCGAACGTCACGTCCCGCCCGAGTCGGGCGAGGGCCGAGACCCGACGCTCGCCCGGATCGCCGGAGGCGGCCCGGCGACCCACGTCCAACGGCTCCCAGAAGACGGTGTGTGCGTCGGGGAACCGGAACGACGCCGGCATCACCCCCACGATCGTGAGCACGCCGTCGCTGAAGCGCAGCGGGCGGCCGACGATGTCCGCATCCCCGCCGAAGCGGGTCAGCCACGTCGAGTGGCTGACGATGGCGACCGCGTTCGCCGCCTCGTCCGGCGCGAACGCCCGCCCGAGCTCGGGCGCGACGCCGAGGAGCGGGAGCAGGCCCGGCGATATCCGCGCGCCCTGCATCGTCTCCGGCTCGTCGCCCCCGGTGAAGACACGCTCAACGCGGACGTACGCCTCGACGCCGTCGAACAGCGCCCGCTCGTTGCGCCAGCTCTCCACCATCGCCGCCGGCTGGCTCGGGCCGCCGCCGGTCGGTCCGAAACGGTGCAGCTCCACCAGCCGATGCGCCTGGGCGAACGGCACCGCGTTCAGCAGCACGCTGTCGACGATGGCGAACACCGCCGTGGTCATCCCGACACCGACCCCCAGGATGAGGACCACCGCAACGGTGAACCGCGGCGACCGGCGCAGGATGCGGACGCCGTAGCGCAGATCCTGCGTCAGGGTGTCGAGCCAGTACAGGCTGTCGGCCTGGCGGCGCGCCTCCTTGACCGCCGTGACGCCACCGAGGTCGCGGTGTGCCGCCCGCCTCGCTTCCCTTTCGCTCATCCCCCGCGCGAGGTACTCCTCGGCCGCCATCTCCAGGTGGGTGCGGAGCTCGTCGTCGAGCTCGTGCTCGGCCGCGGCGCCGCGCAGGCGCGTCCTCACGCTCGCCAGCCATCGCCGGAGAATCATGGTGTCGCCTCCAGGAACAACGCAACGATCGCCGCCGTCCGCTCCCAGCTCTCCACCTGCTTCTCGAGCTGGCGCCGGCCGGCGTCGGTCAGCGCGTAGTACTTCGCGCGCCGGTTCTTCTCCGACGTCCCCCACTCGTACCGGATCCAGCCGTTCTGCTCGAGCCGCAGCAGGGCCGGATAGATCGACCCCTGGTTGATCTGGAGCCGTTGGCCGGAGGTCTGTTCGATGCGGCGGGCCAGCCCGAACCCGTGGAGGGGCCCCATCGCGTCGAGGGTCTTGAGGACGAAGAGGTCGAGCACGCCGTACGGCACGTCCGCCCGCGATTTGGTCATGTTGTCTCCCTGCATGAGCATGATGAGCCCTTTCATGTTGTCTGTCAACATGGTATCGCCGATCCAGTAGCGTCGAAGACAGCGTCCTCCCACGTCCGCAAGGACGGAACAGCCGTGCTGGACGGGGTCCGCTGACCTGGTCGCCGACCCTCGATGCTTCAACGTAGTGCTGGCGTCGTGCCCCGAGAATGGGCGATACTGAGGTCCGAAGTGCTGCGAGGGGTCATCGGAACGTTCATCACCGTGCTGGCCGGGGTTCGCATGCTGCTGACCCCGAATCAGACACGGCTCGACGTGATTGCGGATTGGATCTGGCTGGTTTGCGGGGCAGCCTTGGTCATCCTTTTGATGCATGAGGCTGTCCAGCGGTGGCACCCCGCACACCGCATCTACAGGCGGAGCATCCGAAAGCGAGAGACTGAGGCCAAGCGTGAGATCGACGACCTCCGGAGATCGCCCTTCTGCACGGCGGTCGACTACGACCCACGCACAGGGGTCATCACGGCTGGTTTCGGCATCAAGCGAACGTGGAAACGGCGTGTGGCCGAGGTCGTGCTGAGGCTGGCGAATCGTCGGTTGTTGCCGCGATGGTTCACGATTACCACGATGGAGCGACTCGGCTGGAAGTATCGAGGACAATCGACATGAGGCACCCCCAGATGCTCACTTTGCGCTCTCAGGACTAGCACCGGCTGCCGCTTCAGTCGGCGGGCGCTCGAACTCTCGGCCGCCGGCGGGGTGGGGCGAGGGGGGGATCGCGGGAGCTGTTTGGCTCCGCTGGCCGGATGCCCCCGGACGTTCGCAGGACTCGTGGAGCCGAAGGCGACACTCTGTTATAGCATGCAAACCAAGATCCTGGACCGATGAACATGGAGACTGTCAGCGAGGAACGGCGCACAAGAACTCCGACCTACAGCGAGGAGACTGACCTTGAACCTTTGCCGATCGAAACCGATCGCATCCCCGCCATCGCAACACAGCTTGGTCGACTTTACCAAGCTGATTGTTTAAAGGTGCTTCCAGAGATCAAAAACGAGTCTATCGACGTAGTGTTCGCTGATCCACCGTTTAATTTACGTAAAGAATACGGCAAGCTGTTCACTGACAACCGACCTGTTCCCGCGTACCACCAGTGGTGTCAACGCTGGCTCCACGAATGCGTGCGAACTCTGCGGCCAGGTGGATCGTTCTTCGTGTACAACTTACCGAAGTGGAATGTGAGCGTCGGGTACTTTCTCGAACAGCTCGGCCTGACGTTCCGGCACTGGATTGCTATCCAACACACAGGGCGCCTGCCCATTCAAGGTCGTTTATACCCGGCGCACTACTCGCTGCTGTACTATGCCAAGGGTCAGCCGAAGACGT
The DNA here is from genome assembly GCA_022827245.1 of Pseudomonadales bacterium. Lineage (GTDB taxonomy): Bacteria > Pseudomonadota > Gammaproteobacteria > Pseudomonadales > Azotimanducaceae > VXNE01. The sequence continues at coordinate 17,254 of JAJDTI010000153.1, forward strand.
TCCGTCGGATCAGGACACCCATCGAAAGATGTCGGCACTGCGATGGCGAGATCAAGGATTATGGAGGCCATCGAAAAGCAATGAACGCCGACGGTGTTAGCCTCAAGGACATCTGGACCGATATCCCGCCAGTGCGGCACTCTAAATTCAAACCCGCTTCCAGGAATGCCAACTCTTTAAGCACGAAGATCCTGGAACGCGTTGTTGAAATGAGCAGCGAGCCAGGAGATATTATACTGGATCCCTTCGGGGGGAGCGGGACTACCTACGCGGTGTGCGAGCAACGCGAGCGCCGGTGGATCGGTATAGAGATCGAGAATGTAGACCCGATTATCGAACGGCTGAATGGAGCCGTCGAAAATCACTCCAATGCCGACGTGGTCGAGGCCAAATGCCTATAATCACCACTCGGAAAGGGTTCAATGGATTCGAGACCAAGGTCCGGCGACTGGCCCTGGAAAATCTACAGGCAGAAGTAGAGCTGGCGCTAACGTCCTTCGAACTTCGGGTGGCTGAAGAGCGTTACGCGAATGGTACACGAGGCATTCGACAGCGGATCGACGAGCAATTTGAGACGGTGGGTGGTTGGACGAAGACTACCGTCGGGGGGATCGACTGGAAAAAGACGAACGAGGGCAACAGCAGTTTTAGGCGTCGAGGTACAGGTTTCCGGTCGCAGTGACCTGCTAGCCGTGGATGTTTTGCACCTGCAAAAGGAGTTGCGCGATGGAAGTCTAGATGCTGGTATCATCGTCGTGCCAAATGACATACTTTCCAAATACCTGACTGACAGAACGCCCAACCTGAGAACCGCGCTACGCCACATCGACGACACAATGCCAGTGCAAGTGATCGCTTTCCAACACGACGGGCCCGGACCGGCACTTCCCAAAATGCGCACGAATCTCGGCCGGGAGTGATCGACCCGTGTGTTCGACCCCGCGATCAAGACGTCCCGTTCTCGGCATCGGCGCCAACACCGCGATGTTCAGCGTCGTCCACGCTCTGCTCCTGCGGCCCATGCCCTCCACACTTGTTGATAACGCTTCCCACATCCCCGTATCGGGGGGGGCGGACGGCGCGTCCGCCAACAGTCGATCACGCCGTCCAGGCCGGATCGGGCTCCGGAGGCGAACGCACAAAGGCCTCCGAGCGTCTCCGAGCCTCGGCGTGTCGGGGGTTCTCGCCCCCCGGAACGGCGTTCGGCCCAGCCGCTCTGCACTCACTCGGTGGCGCGACCCGCCGGGAGTGTCACTGAAATACCTTGACAATCGACAATGCCGGGCTTATTGTCGATAGTCAAGGCATTAAGGAAGACTCATGGGCAAGCCGACCGGACTTGTTCAGGGAACCCTCGACCTGCTCGTTCTGCGCACCATCGAGCACGAGCCGAAGCACGGCTGGGCCATCGCCAAGCGCATCCAGCAGGTGTCGAACGAGGTCCTCAAGGTGCAGCAGGGCTCGCTCTATCCGGCGCTCTACCGCCTTGAGAAGGAAGGGCTGATCGCCGGACGCTGGGCGGCGACGGACACGGGCCGCGAGGCGAAGTTCTACGCGCTGACCCGGACCGGCCGGGCGCAGCTCAAGCGCGAGGTCGAGGCGTGGACGCGGCTGTCGGTCGCCATCGATCTCGTCATCAGGGAGGCGTGATGGCGCCGCTGCTCAGGGTGGTCCCCTGGCTCCGACGCCGACGAGCGGAGCAGGAGATCCGGAGAGAGCTCGAGCTGCACCTTGCGCTCGAGACGCGACAGAACCTCGAACGGGGGATGCCGCCCGGCGAGGCGGCGCGGGCCGCCCACGCCGCGCTGGGCAACGTCCCACTCATCGCGGAGGACGCGCGCGCGGTCTGGGGATGGACGTGGCTGGACGCGCTCGCGCAGGATATCCGGCTCGCGCTGCGGCTGACGGGCCGGGCACCCGGGTTCACGGTGCTCTGCGTGTTCGTCCTCGCCTTCGGCATCGGCACGTCGACCACGCTCTACGCGGTGATCTACGAGGTGTTGATCCGCCCGCTGCCCTACCTTGAGCCAGCCGGCGTGGTCCGTGTCTCGGAGGAGCGGCCAGGAGCGGCGGCGCCGACCCGCCATGCGCTGCTCAGCAACCTGACGTTCCATGCTTGGCGCGACGCGGGCGTAGAGACCCTCACCGCGCTCGCCGGATACGAGCGCCGCGAGCACGCTGTCACGCTGCCGGACGAGACACTCCGGGCGGCCGGCGCCGGCGTCACCCCGGGCTTGCTGTCGATGCTGGGCGTCACGCCGGCCCGCGGCCGGCTCTTTGCCCCCGACGAGCCGGCCGATACCGCGGGCGTCGTCGTCAGCGACGCATTCTGGCGCGGCGCCCTCGGCGCGCGGACCGCCGTGGGCTCGACACTGCTCGTCGACGGACGATTCCACACCATCATCGGGGTCACCCCGCCCGGGTTTTTCTTTCCAGACCGCGATGTCCTGCTGTGGACCCGTTTCGAGCCGCCGCGGGCGGCGCCCGACGACGGGAACCCGCGGGTGACGGCGTTCTTCGGGCTGGGGCGGTTGCGGGCGGGGGCGTCCGCGCAAAGCGCGGCGGCGGAGGGCACCACCGTCGCCCAGCGACTGACGCGGTCCGCGCTGGGCCGGGACCTGCTGTTCGGGGTCGGCGGACCGCCGGTGGTGCGCGTGCGCACGATGGCCGCGGAGAGCACCGCGGACGTCCGTCCCGCCTTGCTCGTACTGTCCCTGGGGGTCGCGCTACTGTTCCTCGCGTCGTGCGCCAACGTCGCCGCCCTGATGGTGGGACGCAACCTCAAGCGGGCCCGTGAGCTAGCCATCCGGTCGTCCCTGGGAGCGGGCCGGCGGCGGCTCATCCGCCAGCTCGCGACCGAGCAGCTACTGCTGGCCGCGACCGGCGGCGGCCTGGGCCTTGCGCTGGGCTGGGGATTCCTGCGCGCGGTGAGCGCCTTGTCCGCCGGCTACTTCCCGGCCGTCCGCTACGCGCGCATCGACGCCGGGGCCATGTGGCTGACCCTGGGTCTCGTGCTCATCACGGTGCTGGCGTGCGGAGTGGCGCCGGCACTTCGAGCCGCCCGGGCGCATCCTTCGCGGCAGTTGCGCACGGAGACTTCGGCCGGCGTCGCGCTCCCGGGAGCGACCGCGGACAATCGGCGGCTGCGCGACCTGCTGCTGGCGCTCCAGGCCGCACTCGCGGTCGCGCTGCTCGTCATCGCCGTGCTGCTCGCGCGCAGCTTCGTGCGGCTCACCGCCGTCGACCCGGGCTACTCCCCCGAGAACGTGCTGACGATTGGCATCCGGGTGCCCGGCGGATTCGAGGCGTCCGACGAGCGCAAGCGCCTGATGCAGGCCACCCTTGCGAGGCTGCGGGCCCTGCCCGGCGTGACCGCGGCCGGCGGGAGCAACATGATGCCCCTCGACGGCCGCGCGTTCCAGGCCGGCTTCCCGGTGCGCCCGCTCCCCGACGAGCAGCGCCGCCCGGCCGTGGCTACCACCTTGCGCTACGCGGTTACTCCCGGATACGCCGAGGCCCTGCGGCTGCGGCTGCGCGCCGGAAGGCTGTTCGACGAACGGGACGCGGCGCGCGACGTGCTCCCGATCGTCGTGAACCGGGAGTTCGCGCGACGGTACCTGCCGCCCGGCGCGGTTGGCACTCGTCTCATGTGGGGGGAGCCGGCGGAGGCCGAGATCGTCGGCGTCGTCGACGACGTGCTGAAGGACGGCAACGACCGGCAGCCCCAGCCGGAAATGTACGTGCCCATGGCCCCGCGCGACCGGCTGGGCACGGACGTGCTCGTGGTCGTCCGCACCGCGCAGCCTTCGGAAGTGCTCCCGGGTCTGGTCGCCGACCACGTCCGCGACCTGTCCCCGTACGCCACCGCCGAGATCATGCCTCTCGCGGACCGGCTCTCGCTGTCGGTCGCCCGCCCCCGGTTCGCCGCCGTGGCGCTGGGCGCCTTCGCGGTGGTGTCCGTGCTGCTCGCGACGGCCGGGCTGTACGGCACGGTGTCCTTCGCGGTGGCCCGCCGGCGGTACGAGCTGGGCGTGCGCAGCGCCCTCGGGGCGAGCCGTGGCGCCGTGATTCGCCTCGTGGTCCGCGACGGGCTGCGAGTGACCGGCGTCGGCCTCGTCCTCGGCGTGGCGGCGTCGGCGCTCGTCGCCACGCCCCTGCTCGGGGGCATACTCTTCGGCGTTGCGCCGCTCGACCCGGTGACCTTCGTCGCCGCGCCCGCGCTGCTGGCCGTCACCGCCCTGGCCGCTTGCCTGCTGCCCGGCCTGCGCGCCACCGCCGGCGAGCCCGTGCGCTTGCTGCGCTGCGAGTGACCGCTCATCCGGCGTCGTAAGTTCTCGACGAAATCGAGACGCTGCATCTGTCGCAAGTCGTTGTCCAGCGACCAGAGGGCAGCCCGCGATCTTTGTTCTCGGCCTACCTGCGCGTGTCGCTTCCCCACGCCGGACCCGTCGGGGAGTGATTCCCGACCGCCCAACGAGACGCGGCAGTCGAGCGGCGTGCCGTCGACGGTGACCAGTTGGTCCCGCTCCGGACCATTCCTGCCGCCCCAGGTCGGTGATCGGGGGCAGCAACGGAGTCCACCATGCCCTGAGAGATTTCCAAGGTCAGCGACCCGCGCCAGTGCGGGCCCTGCTCGAGGTCCTGCGCTCTGCATCCGCCTCAGATGCGATGGGTGTGCACCCGCGGTCTCGCCGCCGCCGGCGAGACCGCGCCGGACCGCCGCCGCTGAGCTCGTGGCATGTCCTCGGACGGGGGCCCTCCAGGTGGTCCGGAACTGCCGCGGCCGCCACCGGCTGCGGCGTCGCGCCGGACGTGCTCCTGACCGCGAGGTCCGGCTCTCGCGCGGACCAGACGAGGGCGTTCACGCCGCCGGCTCCGGGCGACCTCGCCGCCGCGGCGCCCCGCCCGCGCGGCTTGGTCGTGGAGCTCGGGCGAGGTAGGTGGCCAGCGTCCCCAACGTCGAGCCGGCCCGGCCAGGCGCGGCCAACAGGCGCATCGGAGGACGGGTCCGACTCCTGGGCGACGTCGCCCGCGCGAACCCGTCGACTCCGCCGCCAGACGGCACGGTGGCCAGTTGGTGCCGAGGACATGCACGGGGTCCGCGACGCCTCGGTGGCTCCTCGCAAGACCGTCGCCTATCTGCGCGTCTCGACCCCGCAGCAGGACGTGAGCAGCCAGCGCCTCGCCATCCTCGCGCGCTGAAGCACGACTTCCGCATCGATGACTTCATCGAGGCGACTGCCTCCGGGCAGGCTTTTGAGAAGCGTTGGCGGCTCGACGAGCTGACGAGCGTCCTCGGCCGCGGCGACCGCCTGGTCGTCAGCGAGCTCTCGCGGCTCGGCCGGTCGCTGGGTCAGATCGTGACGATCCTCGACGCTCTCGCCAAGGCCGGGGGTCGCCTTCGTGGCGCTGAAGGAGAACATCCGTGTCGAGGGCGAGCGCGACATCCAGACGAAGGTCATGACCACGCTCTTCGCGCTGTTCGCCGAGGTCGAGCGCGTCCTGATCTCCGAGCGCACCCGCGAGGGCCTCGCCCGGGCCAAGGCCTCGGGCCGGAAGCTCGGGCGCCCGAAGGGCGCGCTGGGGGTCTCACGGCTCGACGGCAAGGAGGACGAGATCCGGAGCTGGGCGTCTCGAAGACCGCCATCGCCAAGTATCCATGTGTCAAGCCTCCGAATCGAGGAAGCCGTAGACCCGATGGGCTGACCTCCCCCCCGGCCGCGACCCCGACCCACGCCGTCGAAGAGCGACGGCGTGGCGACGTGAGCCGGACCCATAACGGGTCTCAGGGC
>JAJDTI010000036.1 GCA_022827245.1 Pseudomonadales bacterium
GGGCTCCTTCGGCATCGCTTACGACGATGTCGTACCGGTTTGCGCCGGTGAAGTAGAAGTGCCCGACGATCACCTCGCTGGGATGGCGGGTCGCGGTCATGATTCCGGGTTCGGCGGGACCCCCGTCCTTCAGGCGCCGTATCGGGATCTCGCGGGTCTCGCCGTCCTCCATGGCCGCGAGCGTTGCGCCGAGGAGGAGCCAGTCGAGGGCGGTGCCGGTGAGGATGTGGGCGTCCGCGTCCGGCAGTTCGTAGACGCGCCTCTCGACCGTGCCGTCGCCAGATACGCGCTCATCAGTGATCTTCTGCGCGAAGCCTCCGTCCCCGACTTCCACGCGCGTATTCCGCACCGACCCGTCAGGACCGAGAAACTGCCCGAGATGTGCGGTCGAGCCGGTCTCCATCGGCACAGATGCCATGCGCTCCGCGCCGGCGCGGTCCTCGCCGTGCTCGAGTACGAACTCGGCGCTGATCAGGACGTGCTCGGACCCCTCGACAGGCCATGCGGGCGCGTCGCGGAACACCGCCGCCTTGCGGTCGCTGGCCGTCTTCAACGCCGCGAGGCGGCGGTCGAGAGACGCGCGGTCGAACCACGCGCCCGCCGCCATGACGCCGTCGATGCGCCGGTAGGCGGCGATGTCGGCCAGCGGGTCGCCGTCGAGCAGGACGAGATCCGCCCGCGCTCCGGGCGCGACGACACCGCTCTTGCCGCTCTCGTTCATGAACTCCGCGGGCGCGGTCGTCGCCGTCTGCAGCGCCGCGTGGGGCGACAGCCCGGCCTCGACGTACAGCTCGAGCTCGTCCACCATGCCGAAACCCACGAAGGCCCATGGATTGGGCGCATCCGTCCCGGCGAGGATGCGGGCTCCGGCATCGTGGAACGCCTTGACCTGGCGGAGCTCTTCGTCGAACTGAAGCCGGGCTCCGCGGTAGGTGTCGGGCGTCCACGCCGCCCGGAAGGCCGCGGACATCCGCCAGAAGGACATCACCGTGTAGTCGACGTACTGCACCGCGTCACGCGCGGAGAACGCGGACATCTCCTCGTGCGACAGCGCCGTGCCACGGAGGGTGGTCAGGGTGGGCACCGTCCAGATGCCGGTCTCCCTGGCGAGTTCCGCCAGTTGCCGGAGCCTGGCGTCGTCGTACACCGCGTCCAGCGAGATCTCGTCCGAGCCGATCCGCGCCGCGTACTGGGGGAAGGCTGGGTCGAAGCGCGTGTGGTACTCCGCGCCGTCTGCGAGCGTTGCGGGGCCGATGCCGATCAGGTGCTCCGCCGTTTGCATGCCCGACCGGAACGCGTGGTCCGCGGGAACGGCGTCGGGGATGTGGCCGGCGAAGGGAATGCCGTTGGCCCTGGCCGCCTCGGCGATGGCGTCGAACGCCTCGACGCTCAGGTTGGAGTAGACCTTGATGAAGTCGTAGCCCGCCGCCTTGTGCCGGGTCACGACGTCCAGGGCGTCGGCGGCGTTCAGCACTATGTCGCTGCCGTAGTGAATGACGGGCTCGCCGTCGACGATGCGCCCGCCAGTCATGATTCGCGGTCCCGCAATGGCGCCCGAGGCGACGCCTTCGCGAAGCTCGAGCACGGCCGGTTCTCCCCACATGGCGCGGATCAGGGTCACCCCGTTGGCCAGGTAGGCATCGAGATCGGCCGTGGTCATGGGGTGCGCGTGCATGTCCGCCAGGCCGGGAGCGAGGTACCTGCCGCCGCCGTCGATGATCCGGGCGCCGGGCGGGACCGCAACGCTCGCGGCCGGCCCGGCGGCCGTGATGCGGCCATCGGCGACGACGACGTTCCAGTCCGCGTCGACGCGGTCCGAGGTCATCGACACGACGTTGACGTTCGCAAACGCGTAAACGGACCCGTTCGCCTCGACGGCGCCAGGCGCACGGTCGGCGCCGGGGTCGCATGCCGACAATCCGGCCGCGAGCAGCAACGAGACGGAGCCTTTGCCGACCACCGCTCGGCGCAATGCCTTGCATGGGCTTGTGTTCATCACTCCACCTCCCGATTCGTGTGCCCCAGCGGTTCGCTCCACGGCCGGTCATCCGCAGCCCGGACGCTGAGTGATCTTCCCTACGATGCGTCATAGGACCACGGCGGACAGCCATTTGTCTCCCACCCCGTCCCGGTTCCACAGGCTGAAACGATGAGCGAACAACAACCGTCCCGCGCCGCCCGACGCCGATGCATCCTTCTCGCACTCGTCCTGGCGGTCGGCGGCGCTGCCCATGCCTCTACTTCGGACGAAGCGCTGGAGCTTCTCATGGAGGACTTCTGGGAGGCCCAGGTCCGCGCTGCGCCACTGACCGCCGCCTTTTGGGGGGAGAACCGGTTCCGGGACCGCGTCGACGACCTCAGCCCGGAGGCGCTCGCGGCCCGGGTGGCGACGCTCGACCGGACCATCGCCGCGCTCGCGGAGATCGACCCGCAGGGGCTGACGCCGGCCAATCGCGAGAACTACGAAGCCTTCGAATGGATGCTGACCCACGAACGGCGCAACCTGGATTTCGGCACCCGCTTCTTCACGATCACCTCCCTCGGCGGCTGGCACAGTCGCTTCGCGGACGTGATCCTGGCGACCCGGTATGCGTCGGAGCAGGACTACCGCGATCTGCTGGAACGCCTGCGGGGCTTTGGCGTGTACGCCCGGCAGAACGTCGACCTCCTGCGGGTGGGGATGGAAGGCGGTTACACGCAGCCTTGCGCGTCGCTCGGGGGATACGGGAAGTCCATCGCCGACTACGTCTCGGACACGCCGGAGGCGAGCGTTTTCGCCAAGCCGTTCGCGGCCGTCCCCGACTCCGTTGCGGCGACCGTGCGCGAGGAGTTGCGCGGCGAGGCGATGCGCGTGATCGACGAAGTCGTCAACCCCGCCTACCGGGCCTTCGCGGAGTTCTATGCCGAGAGCTACGAACCGGCGTGCCGAACGTCGGTCGGCCTGTCGTCGGTGCCGCGCGGGCGGGAAGCCTACGACCATGCCCTGCGCTACTACACCAGCCTGGACACGGATGCGTCCACCATTCACGCCCTCGGCCGCCAGGAGGTCGACCGCATCCGGGGAGAGATGGAAGCGGTGATGGAGGAGGTGGACTTCGAGGGGGACTTTGCCGAGTTCCTGGCCTTCCTGCGCTCCGACCCCCGGTTCTACGCTGCCGATGAAGAGACCTACCTGCACCGCGTCGCGTGGATCGGCAAGACCATCGAAGCGCGGTTGCCGCAGTTCTTCTCCCGGCTGCCCGGCAACCCCTACGGCATCAGCGTGATACCCGAGCAGATCGCGCCCCTGACCGCCACGGCCTTCTACCAGCCCGGCGCCGGGGACGGCACGCGTGCCGGTCAGTACTTCGTGAACCTGTACGATCTCTCGAGCCGCCCGCTTTACGAGCTTCCCGCCCTCGGCCTGCACGAGTCGGTGCCGGGCCACCACCTGCAGTTCTCGTTCCAGGGCGAGAACAAGGATCTCCCCACCTGGCGGCGCTTCTACTACTTCCACGCCTACGGCGAGGGCTGGGGGTTGTACAGCGAGTTCCTCGGGGAGGAGATGGGCATCTACACCACGCCCTACGAGCGCTTCGGCCGCCTGATCTACGACATGTGGCGCGCCGCCCGCCTGGTCGTGGACACCGGCCTCCACGTCATGGACTGGACACGCCAGGAGGCCATCGACTTCATGCTGGCCAACACCGGCCTGACCCGCAGGAACGTGATCGCCGAGGTCGACCGCTACATCACCTATCCCGGCCAGGCGACGGCGTACAAGCACGGCGAACTGAAGATCCGCGAACTGCGCCGGCGCGCCGAAGAGGCGCTCGGCGACAGGTTCGACCTGCGGGAGTTCCACGTCGAACTGCTTACCGGCGGTTCGCTGCCGCTGAAGGTCCTGGACAACCGGATGCAGCGCTGGATCGACGCGCAGGATCGTCCCTAACCCCCGCGACCCAGCCCAACCGTGGCTGATTGCGAGGGGCGAACCCCTCGAGAGTTCCCCATATCGAACGTCAAAAATCACGAAAAATGAAATATCATGCGCTGAATGTGCGAGAAAGCGACGAGTGCACGTGATTTGGTGGTCCACTTCGCCGCACGCGGGCGATACCACTTCACGTCTTCGGAGTTCCGTTCGGCGCTCGGCGTGTCCGCCGCAGCCGCGAACCAGTCGCTGTGGCGGCTGACGAAACGCGGAGAGATAGCAAGTCCTGGGCGAGGCTTCTACGTGGTCGTGCCCCCGGAGTATCGCGGCCTCGGTTGCCTGCCGCCGGACCAGTTCATTCCGGCACTCATGCATCACCGCAGGGTGCCGTATTACGCGGGACTCCTGTCTGCGGCACAGTACCACGGGGCCGCCCACCATCGACCACAGGTCTTTCAGGTGATGGTGGAAAGGAGCCGGCGGGCGATCAGGTGCGGGGCGGTGGGGGTTGACTTCATCTCGCGGACCGGGCTGGCCGGCGTGCCACTGTGCACCTTCGCTAATCCACGCGGAACCATTCTTGCCTCGACCGTCGAAGCGACGGCGATCGACCTTGTCGGCTACGCGAGCCGGGCGGGGGGCATCGACCGGGTGACGGGGATGCTCTCCGAACTCTCGGACCAGATGGACCCGGCCCTGCTGGTCGAGGCCGCGCGATCCGCATCGGTGCTGTGGGCGCAGCGGCTGGGGTTTCTGCTCGAGTTCGTGGGCGCAGGGGACAGTTGCGTCCCGCTCAGGGACTACGTGCGAGAGCGCGCGCGCAACTACACCAGGCTGGTGCCGTCCGCGCCGACGGGAGGCGCGGTGCGGTCACGAGACTGGCGGCTGCTGGTCAATGTCCCGATCGAGGTGGAGGCGTGATCCCGCGAGATTACGTTACGGGCGTGGAAAGGCCGAACGCGGGGGCAGTCGGATGGACGAGGCGGTCGTCCGGAGCCCTGAGCCGTGACCTTCATTGGGATGCCCGCGTGTAGACCGCCCGCGCGGCGGCCAGGTCCTGCGCGGTGTTGCCCAGGCTCTTGTAGACGGTGATCTGGCTGTCGTCCGTCCGCCCCGGAATCTCTCCGCCGATCACCTGGCCGATCTCCCCGACGATGTCGTCCAGGGCGAAGCGCCCCTCCTCGACGGCGAGGAGCAGGTCGCCCGCTTCCGCCAGGGCGAACTCGGTGATCTCCGTGTAGACGCGGCCCCGCGCGAGCACGGCCCCGTCGGCTTCGCGGGTGGCGGGATTGTGCGCGCCGACGAGGTTGACGTGCGCCCCGGGCGACAGCCACTCGCCTTCGAGGATCGGGGTGTTGCTGCCGGTGACCGTGCAGACCAGGTGTGCGTCCGCTACGGCCTCGGCGGCGTCGGCCACGGCCCGGACAGGCGCTCCGCCTCGACTCGCGTGGCGTTCGGCGAAGGCCGTCGCTTTCTCCTGGTCCCTGCCCCAGATCCGGACGTCCCGCACCGGGCGGATCGCGAGCATGGCTTCGAGGTGCGACTCCGCCAGCACGCCGCAGCCCAGCACCGCGAGAATCGAAGCGTCTTCGCGCGCGAGCAGGCGCGTCGCGGCGGCGCTCGCGGCGGCCGTGCGCAAGGCGGTGACGGAGGCCGCCTCCACCAGGGCGAGCGGGGTGCCGTCCGCGCGGTTGAAGAGCAGGATGTAGCCCTGCACGGTGGGTATGCCGCGGGACGGGTTGTCGGGGAACAGCGTGACGAGCTTCGCGCCGAATACCTCTTCGGCGCCGACTTCGCCGGGCATCACGCCGAAGTAGCCGGCCCCATCCCCGACGCTGAGCATCATGCGCAACGGCAGTTCGATGTCGCCCCGGCTGATGGCGGCCTGGGTGGCGGCCATGAGGTCGATGCAGTCGGACATCGGGAGGGTCCGAAGGACGGTGTCACTGTCGAGGACGGGTACGTTCACGGGCGGTTCCCTCATCGGTCGGCCGGCGGTTCGCGGCCTCGGGTTCATGGCCGTTCCGGTAGCTTACGAAACGCAGCCCCGGACCTCGACCTCAACGGCGGGCCGCTGCGTCGACTCCAGGAATCCGTTGAGGCTCGGACGGCGTTGCTGCGTCACGGATAGACCCATGAGGGGATACTCTTTCTCGACAGTGTTCGGGCGCGCTCTGCGCGGTCATCGGCGCTGGCCGGCCGCGTGGCGCTCCGCCGAGCCGGCGCGGGCCTACGACGTCGTCGTCGTGGGCGCCGGCGGTCATGGCCTCGCCACCGCCTACTACCTGGCGAAGCACCACGGCATCACGAACGTCGCGGTCCTCGAGAAGGGCTGGCTGGGCGGCGGGAACACGGGGCGCAACACCCAGGTCACGCGTTCCAACTACTTCTGGCCCCAGAGCGCCGCGTTCTTCGAGCGGTCGCTCGAACTCTACGAGGGCTTGAGCCGGGAGCTGAACTTCAACGTGATGCTCAGCCAGCGCGGCATCCTGACGCTGGCGCACAGCCATCACGAGATGGAGGCGCTGCGGCGCTGGACGAACGCGATCCGCATCAACGGCATCGATTCCGACGTCCTGACGCCCGCGGAGATCGGCAAGCTCGTGCCGCTGCTCAATCTCGACGCCCGCTTCCCGGTGCATGGCGGGTTCATTCAGCGCCGCGGCGGCATCTCCAGGCACGATGCGGTTGCCTGGGGATACGCCCGTGCGGCGAGCGCCCTGGGCGTGCACATCGTCGAACAGTGCGAGGTCACCGGCTTCGACATCGACCAGGGCAAGGTGACGGGCGTGACCACCAACCGCGGCTCCATCGCGGCGGACCGGGTCTGCATCTGCGTGGCGGGCCACACGGGCGTGCTGGCGGCCAAGGCGGGTTTTCGCGTACCGATCACGAGCATGGCGCTGCAAGCGATGGTCAGCGAGCCGCTCAAGCCCTGCCTGGACACCGTGGTGCTCTCACCGGTGATTCACGTGTACGTCAGCCAGTCGGACCGCGGCGAACTGGTGATCGGCGGTGGCGCCGACGGCTATGGCAGCTACGCGCAGCGCGGCGGCGTCCCGCTGCTCGAGGAGAACCTGGCGGCGCTCATCGAGCTGTTCCCCGCGTTCAGCCGTCTCAGGCTGATGCGCCAGTGGGCGGGGATCGTCGACATCACGCCGGACACGACGCCCATCATGGGACCGACGCCCGTCCGGGACCTGTACGTGAGCGGCGGCTGGGGCACCGGTGGCTACAAGGCGATCCCGGCCGGCGGCGAGACCATGGCGCACACCATCGTCCACGATGCCCCGCATCCGCTGATAGCCGACTTCGGCCTGGACCGGTTCGAGACCGGGGCGCTCATCGACGAGGGCGCGGCGTCGGGAGTGTCGCACTGATGCTCACGATTCCCTGTCCGTTCTGCGGCGAGCGCGACGAGGCGGAGTTCCGTTACGGCGGCGAAGCGCTGCAGGAGATTCCACAGGCCGGAGCCAGCGATGCCGAGTGGGCGGACTACCTGTTCAACCGGGACAATCCGAAGGGGCTCGTGCACGAACGCTGGTGTCACAGCTACGGCTGCAACCAGTGGTTCCAGGTGGTGCGCGACACCGTGACGCACAGGATTCACGCGGTCTACCGGGTCGGCGAGGCCCGCCCCGTCCTCGATGACGTGGACGGCGCGAGCGCCGACACCGGCGGATGAGCGCGCCGCAGCCCTTCCGCAAGCCCGAAGGCGGCCGTATCGACCGGACGCGCGGCATCGCGTTCACGTTCGACGGGCGCCGCTGTCTCGGTCATCCCGGCGACACCCTGGCTTCGGCGCTGCTCGCCAACGGCGTGCGGATCGTGGGGCGCAGCATGAAGTTCCACCGCCCCCGCGGCGTGCTGACCGCGGGAATCGAGGAACCCAACGCGCTCGTGACCGTGGACTGGGGGTCGGGGAGGATCCCGACGGTCCGCGCCGCCGCCATGCCCCTGCTCGACGGGCTCGAGGCCAGGTCCCAGAACCGCTTTCCGTCGGTCAACTTCGATCTCGGGCGCGTCCTCGACTTCACGCGCGCGCTGTGGCCCGCCGGTTTCTACTACAAGATGTTCAAGTGGCCGGACTGGCGCGCGTTCGAGTGGGCGGTGCGGCGCGTCGGCGGAATCGGGCGCGTGCCGGGCGGTGCGGACGCCACGCGCTACCGGCACCTGCACGGCCACTGCGCGGCGCTCGTGGTCGGTTCCGGCCCGTCGGGCCTCTTGGCCGCCCTTGCGGCGGGCCGTAGGGGCGAGGACGTGTTGCTGGTCGAGCAGGACACGGAGTTCGGCGGTTCTCTGCTCCACGACCCCATGGAGATCGAGGGCGTCGGTTCGGACGAATGGCTGGCCGCGGCGCTTGCCGAACTCGCCGGCATGGACAACGTCCGGCTCATGGCCAATGCGACCGTCGCCGGATGCTATGACCACAACGTCTTCACCATCCACGACCGCGGCGCCGCCTGGCGGGGCGAGAGCGCCGTGGAGAGCTTCTGGAAGGTGCGCGCCGGGAACGTCGTGCTGGCCGCCGGTGCGTTCGAACAGCCGATGCTGTTCGGCAACAACGACCTGCCGGGCGTGATGCTGGCCGGCGCCGTGCACAAGTACGCGACCCGCTTCGGCGTGGACTGCGGCCGCAGGGTCGCCGGGGTGCTCAACAACGACGCCGGGTGGCGCTCGCTCCTGGCGGTGCACGATGCGGGAACGCCCGTGTGCGCCATGGTCGACACGCGGGACGAGGTCGAAGCGGGTCTCCTCGACGCTGCGGAGGAGCGCGGCATCCCGGTGTACCGCGGGGCCACGCCGCTGGCGGCGCGGGGATCGCGCGGCGTGCGGGCGTTGCGCTTCGCCGACCGCGACGGATCGGTGCGGCAGGTGGACTGCGACGTCATCGGCATGTCCGGGGGCATGAACCCCGCAACGCAGCTCTACTCGCAGGCGGGCGGCAGGCTGCGTTACGACGCGACGCAGCACGGTTTCGTGCCGGACCGGGATCCCGAGGGATGGGAGACGGTCGGCGCCGCGAGCGGCAGCTTCGCTCCGGGGGGCGGCTCGCCGGTCCGTCCATGCACCGCCGCGCCGGGGCGCACCGGCCGCCAGTGGGTGGACTTCCAGCACGACGTGACGGTCGCGGACATCGAGCTTGCCGTGCGCGAGAACTACGTCTCGGTCGAGCACATGAAACGCTACACCACGGCCGGCATGGCGGTGGACCAGGGCAAGACGAGCAACCTGAACGCCCTGGCCCTGCTCGGGCAACTGACCGGGAGGGCGCCCGGCGAGGTGGGCACGACCACCAGCCGGCCGCAGTTCGCGCCGGTGACCATGGGCGCGATCGCCGGCAACCGGCGCGGCGACTTCTACCTCCCCCCGAAACTGCTGGCCGCCCATGACTGGCATGCCGCGCAGGGCGCCGTGTTCGACGACTACGGGAGCTGGAAGCGGCCGGCCTGCTACGGCCCCGACCGCGACGCGGCGATCGCCCGCGAGGTGCTGGCGGTGCGGCGGTCGGCGGGGCTCTTCGACGGCTCGCCGCTCGGCAAGATCGAAGTCCGGGGGCCGGATGCGGCGGCGTTCCTCGACCGCATCTACGTCAACAACGCCCTGACCCTCAAGCCCGGACGGGTGCGCTACGGCCTGATGCTGAACGAGAACGGTATCGTCATGGACGATGGCGTGTTCGTCCGCATCGCCGAGGATCACTACCTGGTCAACACCACGTCGGGCAACGCGGACCGTGTCGCGGCATGGCTTGAGGAGTGGCGCCAGTGCGAGTATTTCGACCTCGAGGTGGTGCTGAGCAACGTCACGTCCCAGTGGGCGGTGGCGACGCTCGCCGGCCCGGACGCGCGCGGCGTTCTGCAGGCCCTGCAGGGGATGATGGACCTGTCGACCGCCGGCTTTCCCCACATGAGCTTCGCCGAGGACCGGTTCGCCGACGGCACGCCGTACCGCGTGCAGCGCGTGAGCTTTTCCGGCGAGCAGAGCTACGAACTCAGCGTTCCGTCGAACCGCGCCGCGTCGGTCTTCGAGCGTCTCCGGTCGGGGACGGACTCCGCCGAGGTCGTGCCTGTCGGAGTCGAGGCGCTGATGGTGCTGCGCACGGAAAAGGGGTTCATTCACGTCGGCGTCGACACGGACGGCACGACGAACCCCCTGGACATCGGGTTCGGCGGGGTGGTCGCCCGAAAGCGGCGCGACTTCATCGGCGCCCGGTCGCTGGCGCGTCCCAACGACCGGCGGGGGGACCGCCGTCAACTGGTGGGGTTCGAACTCCTGGATCCGAACAGGAGCGTCGCGGCCGGCGCCCACGTCGTGACGGGCTGCAACGGAGCACTGCGGAGCGAGGGTTTCGTCACGAGCGCCTGCCGGAGCCCCACCCTGGGCAAGGCCATCGGCATCGGCCTGATCGAGGGCGGCTTCGGCCGCAAGGGCGAAGAGGTGCTCGTCTACGACGACGGCCGCACCACGCCCGCGCGCGTCGTCGAGCCCTGCTTCTACGATCCGGCGGGGGAGCGGATGCGTGCCTGAGGGGCTGGACATCCGCATCGAGCCGGCGGTGGACCGCGCGCTGGTTTCGCTCCGGGTTGCGCGACGGGCGGCCGGCGAGGCGGCCTGGCGCCTGCGACTCGCGCCGCCGCTAGGCGCCGTGGGCGAGGATCCGCAGAGCCTCTGGCTCGGCCCGGATCACTGGCTGCTGGCGAGCGCGCGGCAAACGGCAGCCGTCATGATCGAACGCTGCGCGGCGGAGCTTGCCGGCGTGCTCCACAACGCCGTCGATCAGTCGGCGGCCTATTCGGTTCTGCGCGTCGCGGGCGGGGACGTCCGTGACGTGCTCGCTGCGGGCGCGGCACTGGACTTTCGCCCGTCCGGTTTCCCGCCGGGCGGTTGCCGCCCGACCCGCTTTGCACAGGTTACCGCCGCCGTGGTGGCCACCGGGGCGGACGAGTTCGAGATCTATGTCGACCGGGGCTACGGGAAGTACCTGCGCGACTGGCTGGAGGATACGGCCATCGTCGCCGGCAACGCGGCGACACGGTTAAACACGAGGAAAGTGAGATGAATCAGTCCAAGAATCGTTTCGGCAGCCTGACCGGTTTCGTGGTTGGCGGCACGTTTCTGGCGGCTACCGTCGGGATCGGTACGCCCGCAATGGCGCAGCAATCGGACGACAGCGCCGGCGTGATCGAGGAGATCGTCGTCACCGCGCGTCTGCGGGAGGAGAGCGCCCAGGACATCGGCCAGAGCATCCGCGCCATCGCCCAGGACGAAATCGAACGGGCGGGCATGGTCGACTTCGGCGACATCGCGCGCCGCACCGCGGGACTGGACTTCACCTACCGGGGCCCGAACGCGAACGAGGTGTCCATCCGCGGCGTGGCGAAGATCGTCAACCAGGGCACGCTGGACATCCTCGGCTCGCAGCCGGTGGTCAGCCAGTTTGTCGACGCCGTGCCGATTCAGGCCGCAAGCTCCCGCCAGCGGGACGTCAACACGTTCGACATGAGCCGTATCGAAGTGCTCCGGGGGCCGCAGCCGACCTACTTCGGCGAGGGTTCGGTAGGCGGCACCGTGCGCTACTTCAGCAATACGCCCACCCTGGAAGCGGGCGTTCGCGGCACGGTGAACGCCAGGCTGGGCAGCGTCCAGGACGGCGGCGAGGCCCTGACGGTGCAGGGGGTGATCGATGCCACGCTCGTGCCCGACGTGCTGGGCGTGCGGGTGGTCGGCTTTACCCGCGACGACGAGGGGTTCATCGACAACGCCCTGACGGGTACGGACGACTACAACGACTACCAGAGCCAGGGAGGCCGCGTTTCCGTGGCCTGGCAGCCGAACGACCGATTCCGGGCGCGGGCCGTGGCGCACTTCACGGAGGACGACCACGCCGGCGACTGGCTCGCCGACGGCGACAGCTCCGACCCCCGGTTCAGCCAGCGCCCGATCGACGAGGACTGGGACGACGACTACGAGCTCTACAGCCTGACGCTGGAATACGACTTCGGCCCGCTCGCGCTCACTTCGGTGACCGGGTACTACGAACGCGAACTGCTCTGGTCGCGATACGACTTCGTGCAGGGCCAGAACTCCGGTCCGGTCCTGTTCGGGCAGATTCTCGACGTCACCACCGAGACCTATGGCCGGGACGAGAGCTTCAACCAGGAACTGCGCCTGGTGTCCGACTTCGACGGGCCGGTCAACGTGCTCCTGGGCGCGTACTACAAGGACCAGGAAGGCTACGGCTAATCAATCGCGCGCAGTCCGCAGATCCTTCCGCTCACGACGCTCGGGAACCTGCTCCTCGGGATCCCGAGCCCGGGGAGCGACCTGTTCTTCGGTTCGGACGTGGAGAGCGGGCCGTCCACCCGCGAGCAGCTCTCGCTGTTCGGCGAAGTCACGTGGAGCGTCGCCGAGAACCTGCGCCTGATCGCCGGCGTCCGCTGGATGGACGAGGACCTGACCTCCCCGACGCAGAACCCGAAGACCAGCAACGACCCCATCCTCGCGACTTGCATCCTGACGAGGAGCTTCATGCCGCGGCCGCCCACTTTCGCGGCGGGTACCGACGACCCCTGTGGCGCGGCGATCTACATCACCAACCTGCAACTCCTGAGCGCGGTCGGCCTGCAGGATCTCACGGAGGTGAAGACGTCGGTCGAAGGAGAGTGGCTGCCGAAGCTCTCGATCGAGTGGGACGTCGGCGAGGAGACGCTCGCCTACGCCTCGATGAGCAAGGGCATTCGCAACGGCGGGCTGAACTCGACCTTCGTCGTCGCCACGGCCCCGGAAGTGCCCAACGACGAAGTCGGTTTCGACCAGGACGAGATGACCGCCTACGAGGTCGGGCTGAAGAACACGCTGCTGGACGGCCGGCTGGTGCTCAACGCGGCCGTCTTCTACAACGACTGGGACGAGATCCAGGTGCTGCTCATCACCAGCGCGGGAGGTCTCCTGGACAATGCCGGCGACGCGTCGAGCTCCGGCTTCGAGGTGGAGTCGGTCTGGGCGGCCAACGACTACGTGTCCTTCACCGGCGCGTTCAACTACACGGCGTCCGAGTTCTCCGGGGACCAGTTGTACGAAACCCCGCTGGCGGAAGCCGTGCGCGAGGCCCTGGGCCGTCCTCCGGCCGTGATCGACGACGGCAACAAGCTACCCAACGTGCCCGAGTACAGCCTGAGTCTGGCGATGGACTTCCTCTATCCCGGGTTCAGGCCTGGCATCGACCTGGTGGCCCGCGTGGACTTCATGTGGATAGACGAGCGGTACCAGAGCGCCCTGAACAGCGAGGACTCGCTGCTGAGCGGCTACAGTCTGATCAACCTGCGCGCCGGCCTGCAGGGCGAGAGCTGGTCGGCGATCTTCTCCATCGAAAACCTGGCGGACGAGCTGAGCGACCAGTCGCGCCTGCAGACGGGCCCGGCGGGCAACATCGTGTTCTCGTCCTACATCAACCGTCCGAGGAGCTACGGCCTGAACCTCACGCTGCGCTTCTGAGGGCCGGGGCCACTCGGGGCCAAACGCGTTCGCGGTCAGTCGGCCGCGAACGCGTACAGGAGATCGGCGTAGGCCTTCTCGATCTCGGCGAGCCCCGCGACCTCGCCCGCCGATTCGACCACGAACACCTCGTTGGGGGCATGGGCGCCGCGCCCGTGACCGAGGCCGAAGGGAATCATCGGCAGGCCCAGCCGGTCGGTGAACTCGTAGAAGGGCGCGCTGCCGGCGGCGCGGGGATTGACGATCGGCGTCGCGCCGTAGCGCTTGTAGACGGCGATCGCGGAGCGGACCAGGTCCGTGCCCACCGAAGTCTGCGAGGCGGGATAGGCGGCCAGCACGTTCATGGCGACATCCTCGAAACCCCGCGCGTCGAGGTGGGCGCGGATCTTCGCCAGGGCTTCGTCGGGATCGATGCCGACGGGCAGGCGCGAGTCCATCTTCGCCGTCGCCATGTGCGGCAGGATCGTCTTGACGCCCACGCCGGTGTAGCCGGCCCAGATGCCGTCGATGTTCATCGTGGGGGCGTAGATGAGGTCGTGCAGCACGTCGAGCCCGTCCATGCCGTCGATCCAGCGCTCGACGCCGAGCATGTCGCGCAGCGTCGCCAGGTTCGCCTGCTGCAGGTAGCCGGCGATCAGCGACTGCTCCTCCGCCGTCGGGGGCCGCACGTCGTCGTAGTAGCCGGGCACCACGATGGTGTTGCCGTCGTCGCCGACCAGGCTCGAGATCGCCTGGGCCAGGCGCAGGACCGGCGAGTCCGCGATCGCCTTGAGGGAACCGTGGATCTCCGCCGCGACGGGCCCGCCCCAGGCCCCGCCCCTGGCTTCCAGTTCCCAGTAGACGATGCCCTTGACCCCGAGCACCATGCTCATCTGGCCCGCCGGGTCCTGTCCCGACATGGGGAAGATCACGCCGTCCGCCTGCTTGAGGCGCGCCTCGTAGCGGTCGACGATCTCGGGGTAGTTCGGCGAGCCGAGTTCCTCTTCGCCCTCCGCAGTGATCATCAGGTTCACCGGCAACTCGCCGTCCACCGCCAGTATGGCTTCCACCGCGTTCAGGAAGGCGCGCTGGGGGCCTTTCTGGTTGGTGGCGCCCCGCGCCATGATGGCGCGGCCCTGGGGCGTGTCGACCAGCGCGGCCTCGAAGGGCGGCGAGCGCCAGTCCTCGGGGTCCACGGGCTGCACGTCGTACATCATGTAGACCATGAGCGTCTTCTCGGCCCCGGCGTCGTAGTAGCCCCAGACGCCGGGATGGCCGGCGGTATTCACCAGTTCCGCCTCGGCGAAGCCGAGCGCCTCGAAGTCGCCGCGCACCATCTCTGCCATGTCGCGTACGCCGACGTTCTGGGCGCTGATGGAGCGCTGGCGCATCCAGCGCTGCAGCGCGGCCGTGTGCGCCTCGATCTCGGCGTCGATGTAGGCGTGCACGGCCGCATGGTCGCCGGCGTAGGCGGGGACGCTGTCGGTGGAGTAGGGATTCGAGAGGTCGATCTCGTGCTTCGGCCGTACGACATCGCCGGCGAGAGCAAGTGTGGTGGCACACAGGGCAAGCCCCAGCAGGAATCTCATGAGCGTTCTCCCAAGGCGGTGTACCAAAGACGCCTGGGCGGGCCGATCACCACAGTGGAACTACTTTCAGAAAGTCGTAAAATGCGACTTCTGCGCCGGTACGGGAGGGTAGGATCCCATGCCGCTCGTTACCGTCAAACCGAAGTATCAGGTCACCATTCCCGCGAAGCTGCGCAAGGGGCTGAACCTGCGCGAAGGCGACGTGATGGAAGCCACCGTGGTCGGGGACGGCATCCTCCTGCGTCTCAAGGACGTTGTGGATCGCGGCACGGCCGATCGTGTGGCGGCGATCCTTGATGCCGTCGAGCGCACGCCGGAAGACGCCCTGCGCTCCGAGGACGAGATCATGGCGGAAGTGATCGCGGACATTGCCGAGGCGCGGAAGGCGCGTCGTGCCCGGCAAG
>JAJDTI010000003.1 GCA_022827245.1 Pseudomonadales bacterium
GAGTTCCGGATGTCGGCGAGGGGGTCGGCCTCCAGGACGACGAGGTCCGCAAGCTTCCCCGGCGTGACCGTGCCGACGTCCTGCAACACGCCGATCATCTCCGCCCCGTGACGCGTTGCCGCGCGGAGCGCCTCCGCGGGCGTCAGGCCGCCGCTCGCGAGCGCCCAGAGTTCCCAGTGCCAGGAGAGGCCCTGCAGTTGCCCGTGGGAGCCGACCCCCACGCGTCCGCCCGCCCGGATGATCTTCGCGGCCTGTGCCGCGGCCCGCGAGTACACGTGCTCCTCCTCGGCGAACCAGGAACGCCGCTGCGTGCGGGCCAGCACGAAGGGCCGCGGAGTGAACCGGGCGAGCTTCGGGTCGTCCCGCGGCGACTCGTGGATGTAGAAGTGGTCCTCCCCGGCGGGCCCGCCGTAGGAGACGACCAGCGTCGGGGTATAGCCGATGCCGGAGCGCGCCACCATCTCGACGACGTCGCGATGCAGGTCGAGCACCGGGAAGTTGTGTTCGGCGCCGCTGAAACCGTCGATGACGTGGGTCATGTCCAGCTTCATGTCGAGGGCGCCTTCCGTGGTCGGCATGAGCCCGAGTTCCTTCGAACCCTGGACGAGCCACTGCCGCTGCCGGCGGCTGCCGGCGATGTACGCCTTCAGGTTCCGGACGCGGTAGTGGTCCTTGTAGCGTCGCAGGACGCCGAGGGCGTGTTCGCGCGAGCGGAAGCGGTTGTTGTTGAAGATGCCCGGGCCCGTCGACAGGGCCCTCGGGCCGAGCAGCGTCCCTGCATCGATCAGGTCCTGGTAGTCGAGCACGTCCACCGTGCTCGGCTGCACGTCCAGCGCCGTGGTGACGCCGTAGGCGAGGTTCGCGAGGAAGGACCAGTTGTCGAGATCCAGGACCCGCCGCGCGATCCGGAAGTGGGCGTGCGTGTCCACGTAGCCGGGAACGATGAAATGCCCGGCGACGTCGATGATGTCCGCGTCGCGCGGGATCTCGACGGCGTCGCGGGGACCCACCGCGGCGATCCGGTCGTCGCGCACCACCACCACCGCGTCCTCGATCCGCCGGCCCACGTCGTCGACGGGCGCTCCGGGCCAGGCGGCGGCGTCTTCCGCGGGCGGCGCGGCGGCTTCCAGGGTGAGCACGGTCGCCCCCACCAGCGCGACGGCGCCCCGCGGTTCGTGGCGCGGACGATAGATCTCGATCGCGACGCTCGTGACGGCCTCGTGGTCCTCGGCCAGTTCCGGGTCCTCCGCGCCGTCCTCCTCGTCCGCCGCGTCGGGCGCATGTGCGGGCTCCTCTGCTCCGTCGTCCGCCTGGGCGGCGAGCTGCCGCTCCCCGCCACCCTCCTCCTGCGCTTCGCCCTCCGCGGCGCCGTCGGCCCGGTCGCCGGCCTCGTCGTCTTCGTCGTCCGCCCGGAAGTCGACCGAATCGAGCGGACGCGAGTAGACGCGGTTGCCCACGCTCCAATGGACGGTGCCGCCGTCCGCGCTCCACGCCGCCTCGTCGACCCCCACGTCCGTCAGCCGCGCCAGCGGCACGGACGGGTTCGTGACGGTCGTCTGCAGGTTCGCCAGGTGGCGGTTGAGCAGGCGCAGGACGTAGAGCTGCTGGGCATGGACGACGAGGGCGTGTCCGCCGTCCGGCGCGAGCCGTATGTCCTCGGCAGGCACGTCCCCCTCCGCGAAGTAGATGCCCGGCCCCTTGACGCCCAGGTGGACGCGACGGTCCGTGCCGTCGTAACGCAGGGACGTGAGCGCCGAGGCGCCGCCGCGGGTGAACGGCCCCTCCGAGGCGTAGAGGTAGATGCGCTCCGCCTCCGGTCCGAAGTGCGGAGCGCGCAGACCGCGGGCCGGGAGCACGAGCCGTGCCTCGCCCCCGTCCGCCGGCAGCCAGACCACGTCGGACCCGAACGGCGTCCCGGAGTCCCACTCCCGGTACAACCGGTCATGCCTCGTGCCACGCAACGCGACGATGCGCTCGCCGTCCGGCGACCACGCCGGGTCGCTGTAGAACGCCGCATGCTCGGTGAGCCGGCGGGGCGCGCCCCGGCCGTTGGACCGTATCCGCCAGAGGTGCCCGCCCGCGCTCGACCAGGTCACGTAGGCGATCCACCTGCCGTCCGGTGACCAGACCGGGTGCACGGCCGGCGGCCCGCCCTCGACGATCGGCCGATGCGCTCCCTCGTCGACATCGCGGACGTACAGCGCTCCCAGCGCCGAGAACGCCAGCGCGCCGCCATCGGGCGCGGGCGAGAGACCGCGCACGAGGCGCGCCTTGACCGGACCCAACCCGAGGCGCCGCGGGACCCGAAGCTCCGGACCGAGGGACTGCTCGACTTCCAGCTCGAACGGGACCCGCGCGGTCTCGCCCGACGCGACGTCGACGCGCCAGATGCCTCCGTCCCGGGTGTACAGGACGGACTGCCCGTCCGGGGTGAAGGCGTATCCGGGGAACAGGTCGCGGGTGAATCGGGACTCCTGCTCGTCGCGCTGCACCGGCCAGGCGAGCCACCGGTCCGTGCCGGTGTTCAGGTCGCGAATGCGCAGTCCCGTCTTCGTTTCGTGCCGCGTCGCGTACACGAGCCGCGCACCGTCCGGGGACAGGAGCGGACGCATCGCGCTGCCCACGGCGTCGGTCAGCGTGTCCTCGGTGCCCTCGCGCAGGTCCCTGCGCGCGACCTGCCAGAGCGGCAGCCGCAGGCCATACCCGAAGCCCCCGTTCTTGCGGGCGTAGTAGAGGTATCGGCCGTCCGGCGAATAGACCGCTCCCAGCGTATTGGGACGCTGGGGCACGGGCACGTTGCCGCCGGATTTCGCCCGGGTGATCCGCACGCCCCGGCCGCCGTCCACGTGGTACGCCCAGACCTCGAACGTGCCGAGCCCCCACTGCGTCTTCGAGACGACGACATGCGACCCGTCGGGCGACCAGGCGGGGGAAGCGAACTCGGTCGGGGCGCCTCCGCTGCCGATCTTGCGGGGCTCGCCGCCGTCCGCGTCGGACACCCAGACCGCTTCGCGGCCGTCCCGGTCGCTGATGAACGCGATGCGCTCGCCGTCGGGCGAGAAGCGCGGTTGCGAGTCGAACGCCATGCCGCTCGTGATGCGCTCCGCGCGACCGCCCCCGATGGGGAGGGTGTAGAGGTCGCCGACCGCCTCGAGGACGATGCGGGACCCGTCCGGCGACACGTCGAGAGACAGCCACGTGACCGCATCCGTCTCGAAGCGGACCGTGCGCTCCTCCTCGAGGGGGAGGTCCGCGGCCGCCGCGCACGTCGCACACGTCGCGAGGAGGACCGCGAGCGCCCAGCGCCCGTCAGCGCACCGCATCGTCGCCCGCCAGGCGGCGCTCGAGCCGCGCGAGGGACTCCCGCGTGGCCCGCAGCTCCCGCAGCAGTTCTTCCCGGGAGGGGGTGTCGGTCATCGCGGCCAGGCGCTCGGCCTTCGCCTCGTCGAGGTTGTTCAGCACCACCGCGATGAAGAGGTTGATGACGACGAAGGTCCCGACCACGACGAAGCTCACGAAGTACGCCCAGGCCCACCAGTGGTGGTCCATGGCCGCATACATCAGGTCCGTCCAGTCCTCGAGGGTGACGATGCGGAACAGCGTGATGAGGGAGATGCCGAGCGTGCTCCAGTGGGTCGGATCGATCTCGTGAAACAGGTGATAGCCCGCGACCGCGTAGATGTAGAAGATGATCGACATCAGGCAGATCACGTTGAACATGCTCGGCACCGAGCGCACCAGCGTCGTGACGATAAGCCGCAGCTCCGGCAGCGCCGACACCAGGCGCAGGACGCGCAGCAGCCGCGCGAGCCGGGCGAGCGTCGCGAGTTCGCCGGTCGCGGGCAGCAGGCTGACGGCGACGATCGTGAAGTCGAACAGGTTCCACCCGTCGCGGAAGTAGCGCGACGGCCGCGGATGCACCGCGACGAGCTTGACGATCACCTCGAGCACGAAGATGCCCAGGAAAACCCGGTTCGCCAGTTCGAAGACATCGTGGAAGCCCGCTCGAAGCGTCGCCGAGGTATCGAGCCCGATGACCACCGCGTTCAGCGAGATCACCCCGATGATGCCCCACTGGAACCAGCGCGCCTCCGAGATCTTCCGTGCGAGATCCACCGTGCTTCCAGTCAGTCCAGTTCCCGAAATCCCTGCTCGGCCATGCGCGCCGCCCGGAAGATGGCGCGCCCCTTGTTCATGCTCTCCTTCCACTCGAGCCGCGGTACCGAGTCCGCGACGATGCCGCCGCCCGCCTCGATGTAGAGCACGCCGTCCTGGATCACCGCCGTGCGGATCGCGATGGCCATGTCCATGTTCCCGTTCCACGACAGGTAGCCCACGGCGCCCCCGTACACCCCCCGCTTCACCGGTTCGAGCTCGTCGATGATCTCCATGGCGCGGATCTTGGGGGCGCCGGAGAGCGTACCCACGGGGAGCGTGGCGCGCAGCACGTCCATGGCCGTCCTGTCCGGCCGCAACCGTCCCTCGACGTTCGAGGAGATGTGCATGACGTGCGAGTACCGTTCGATGACGAACTGCTCGGTCACTTTCACGGAACCCGTCTCCGCCACCCGACCGACGTCGTTGCGGCCGAGGTCGATGAGCATGAGATGCTCGGCGATCTCCTTGGGATCGTTCAGCAGCTCCCGCTCCATCGCGAGGTCCTCCGCCTCGGTGTGGCCGCGACGGCGCGTCCCGGCGAGCGGCCGGTTGACGATGCGGCCGTTCTCGACCCGCGCGAGGATCTCCGGGGAGGACCCGACGACGTGGAAGTCGTCGAGATGCATGTAATACATGTAGGGCGAGGGGTTCAGGCTGCGCAGCGCCCGGTACAGGTCGATCGGAGCCGCGCCGAAGGGCACCGACATGCGCTGCGCGAGCACCACCTGCATCACGTCGCCGGCGCGGGTGTACTCCCGTATGCGGTCGACCGCCTCCATGAAGCTCTCCCGGCCGAACCCGGAGACGAAGTCCGCCTCCTCCGGCGGCCGGTTCGCATGCGTCCGCGCAAGCTCCGGCACGGGCTCCGAGAGGCGGGCCGCGAGCTTCGCCAGCCGCTCGCGGGCGTCCTCCCGCGCCCTGGGCCGCTCCGGATCGACCATGCTGATGAGCTGCATCCGGCCGCGCACGTTGTCGAAGACGATCACGTCGTTGGAGACCATCAGCAGGACGTCCGGCGTGCCCAGGGGATCGGGCGGCGTGGAGTCCGCGAGCCGGCGCTCGATGAAGCGGACGGTGTCGTACCCGAAGTACCCCACGAGCCCGCCCGTGAACCGCGGCAACGCGCCGCCGCCCTCCAGCGCCGCGTCCGGAATCTCGAACTGCCTGCCGTAGGCCTCGATGAACTCGAGCGGATCGTCGGCGTCGGTTTCATCCACGACCTGCCCGTCGGTCTCCACGGTCACCCGGTGGCCACGGACACGAATGACCGTGCTGCACGGCAGGCCGATGATCGAATAGCGGCCCCACTTCTCGCCGCCTTCGGCCGACTCGAGGAGATAGCTGTACGGCGCGTCGGCAAGCTTGAGGTAGACGGAGAGCGGCGTGTCGAGGTCGGCGAGCACCTCGTGGACCACCGGGACGCGGCGGCTTGCGCCGGGCGACGCATGGGTCGGCTTGTTCATCGAAATGGCACCCGAAAGGCGAGTGGGCAGCGCACAGGCTGGCGAACGGTTCCGGTGGAACCGGGAGGGATCATCGCCAGCGTGGGTATGCCTGCTCGCTCGGCACGGGATGCTCCCGCGAGGACTCGCTCGGGTGAACGCCGCGAGGCTATATCAGGGCGGTAAGCGAATCAACGACCCGGTCCGCGCCGAGGTCCTCCGCCCGCGCGCCCGCCCGGTAGCCGTAGGAAACGCAGACCACGTCGCACCCCGCCGCCCGGGCGCACGCCACGTCCGTCGCGGAGTCGCCCACGAAGAGCGCCCGGCCGGCGTCGACGCCGAGGGCCTCGCATGCATGGAACGCGGGGTCCGGCGCCGGTTTCGCGACCGGGAGCGTATCGCCGGCGACGACCACGCCGAAGTACCGGGACAGGTCCAGCGCGTCCAGCAGCAGCCCCGTGAGCCGCCCGGGCTTGTTGGTGACGACGCCGAGGGCGGCCCGGCCGTGGAGTCTGTCGAGCGCCTCGCGAACGCCCGGATAGGGTCCGCCGCGGTCCGCGATGTGCCGTGCGTAGTAATCGCGGAACCGTTCGATCATCGCGTCCGTGACGTCCTCGGGCGGCTCCGGTTGCCCATGATGGCGGAGCGCAAGCCGGATCAGGGGGCCCACCCCGCGGCCGACCCAGTCCCGGGTGCGCGCCTCGTCGACGGCGCCGTGGCCGTACTCCGTCAGGGTGACGTTGAGCCCGGCCATGATGTCGGGCGCCGTATCCACGAGCGTCCCGTCCAGGTCGAACAGGTAGGCGTCGTAGCCGGCCGCCGGCGAGAGGGGATCAGCCAATCTGCGCGCGCATCGCCGCGATCGTGGCGGCGTAGTCGTCCGAACCGAAGATCGCGGAACCCGCGACGAACGTATCCGCGCCCGCTTCCCGGGCGGCGCCGATGTTGTCGACCTTGATGCCTCCGTCGATCTCCAGGCGCACCTCGCGGTCGAGGCCGTCGAGCCGCTCCCGCACCGCACGCACCGCGTCGAGGCTGCGCGGGATGAACGCCTGCCCCCCGAAACCGGGATTCACCGACATCACGAGCACGAGGTCGACCAGGTCGAGGACCGGGTCGAGCACCGTCACGGACGTGCCCGGATTCAGCGACAGGCCGGCCCTGGCGCCGCCCTCGCGAATCAGCGACAGCGAGCGGTGCACGTGCTCGGTCGCTTCCGGGTGGATCGTCACGTAGTCGGCACCGGCCTCGATGAAGTCCCCGACGATGCGGTCCACCGGTTTCACCATGAGGTGCACGTCCACCGGGGCCGTGACGCCGTGTCCCCGCAGGGCCTTCAGGACGAGCGGCCCGACCGTGAGGTTCGGCACGTAGTGGTTGTCCATGACGTCGAAGTGGACGAGGTCCGCGCCCGCCGCGAGCACGGCGTCGACTTCCTCGCCGAGACGCGCGAAGTCGGCCGAGAGTATCGACGGGGCGATCCAGGGGGTCAGGGGCATCGGCGCATTCTACCTTCCCACCCGGAATCAGTCGGTGAGCCGCCGCACCGCGCGCAGCTGATCGGGGGAGCCGATGTCGAACCACGTCCCCTCAAAGAGTTCGCCGGTGAGACGGCCCGCGTGCGCCGCGTCGAAGTAGATCTCCCGTGCCAGGTCGAACGGGCCGTCCGGCGTGCCGTCGAAAGTGCGCGGATCGAGCACGGCAATCCCGCAGAACACGAGGTCGTCCTCCTCGCCGCCGTGGCGCCGCACCAGGCCGTCGACCAGGGCGAAGTCCGCGTGCGTCCGGTGCGGCGGGCACGGCGTCAGCACCAGGTGCGCCGTGGCGGGCGCCGCGCCGAGGAGCCCCCGGAATGGGAAGTTGGTCCAGATGTCGCCGTTCAGGACAACGAAGGGATCCTTGCCGAGCAGCGGCAGGGCGCGCCGGACACCGCCGCCCGTGCCGAGCAGGGTCTCCTCGCGGCTGTACCGGACCTGCAAGCCGAGGTCGCGGCCGTTGCCCACGTGACGCTCGAGCTGTTCCCCGAGATGGTGCAGGTTGACCACCACCTCCTCGATCCCGGCGCGCCGCAGCCAGCGGAGCTGATGCACGATCAGGGGCTCGCCGGCGATCGGGATCATCGGCTTCGGCATGCGCTCCGTGAGCGGACGCAGCCGCTCCCCCCGGCCGGCGGCCAGGATCATCGCGCGCAATCCGCCACCCTCGCCCGCGGCAGCACGTCGCCCCTGATCCACTCGGCCAGGCGCCGGGTATCGGGATACCCGGCGCCGACCCCCGCCACGCCGGCGAGTGTGGGAACCGATTACGCCCGGTGGCGGTGCCCGCCGGCCCGCAGCGGCAGCCCCCCCCAGATCCCCCCCCCCCTCAAGTTG
>JAJDTI010000177.1 GCA_022827245.1 Pseudomonadales bacterium
GAGGCCGACGCCTTCCTTCGACAACCGCGGCGTGTCCTCGGGACCGCGCCGCACCTCGGGCTCCTGGCAGAGCGACATGTGCCCGGTCAGGCAGTACTCGCAGTGTCCGCAGAAGACGGACAGGCAGGTGATGACGTGGTCGCCCGGCTTGACGTAGCTGACGTCCGAGCCCACCTGCTCGACGACACCAGCTGACTCGTGACCGAGCACGATCGGCAGTGCGCCCGGGTAGGTCCCGTTGAAGAAGTGCATGTCGGAGTGGCAGACGCCGGCGGCCGCCGTCCGCACCAGGACTTCCCTCGGCCCGGGCTTGTCGATGGCGATCTCCTCGATCTCCATCGGCACGTTCACCTCCCGAAACACGGCCGCTTTCATGCGCTCTCCTCCTGTCCCCGGCTGGCTTCGTCGAGTGTGCCCTCCGCCCTCGGCGATTTCCACCGCCGGAGGCGCCGCGGCGCCCGCTGGACTCTGCCGTCGGGGGCGGTAGGCTCCCACGTGGGAAAAGACTGGCTGTCCACATGAGAAGACGATCCCCGGAACTTCCGCCCCTCGACGCCGAGATCGAGCGCCTGTCGCTCGGGGAGTACGTGCGGGAGCTCGACGACCAGGGGCTCTGCGTCGTGCCTCCGGAACGCACGGGGTTCGGACCCGACTTCCCCGAACGCGGACGCCGCGCGCTGCTGGCCGTGGCTTCCGGGCGCACGGGCGGCCGCTTCGACCTCGCCGAAGGCTGCGTCGACGAACTGGACGGCCCGACGGCCGCGATCGGCCAGTTCTTCGTCACGCACCTGATCTACGCGGGCCAGGAGAACGGTTCGAACGCGGGACGCGTCTTCGAGGAGATCGCCGTGAACCCCGTGAAGAAGACGATGTTGCGGCACCTGCTGGGCGACGTGCACCGCATGTCGACGTCCAACGGCTGGATCAAGTGGCGCACGCCCGACCGCCACGCGGGCCCTTTCACGACCCCGCTGCACGCGGACACGGACCCGGGCGCGCCCAGGCCCTGGCCGGTGGGCAGGCCCTACGTCGCCAACATGAACTGGCTGCTGACCGACTACAGCCACGACGACGGCGCGTTCTGCTACGTGCCGGAGAGCCATCGGCGGGGCAGCCCTCCGCGGTTCCCCGAAGCCGCGGCGAAGGCGGTCGCGGTCGAAGCGCCCGCGGGCTCCCTCGTCATGTTCC
The DNA here is from genome assembly GCA_022827245.1 of Pseudomonadales bacterium. Lineage (GTDB taxonomy): Bacteria > Pseudomonadota > Gammaproteobacteria > Pseudomonadales > Azotimanducaceae > VXNE01. Next base: position 1,189 of record JAJDTI010000177.1, read on the forward strand.
ACGGCGCCACCTGGCACGGGTCGTTCCGCAAGCGGACGCCGGGGCTGCGACTCAGCGTCCACGGCCTGCACTGCCGCCCGTTCTACATCCCCCAGCACGACTACCGGGGCAAGCTGGCGGCCGAGACGTTCGCGCGCAGTACGGACCCGGACTACCTGCGCATGCTGGCGCGCGAGGACGATCCGTGGCTGCAGGCGGAGCCCGGCGGGACCTTCAAGACGCCGACGGTCAAGCGGAGCCAGTAGGGGCGACCCTCGTGGTCGCCCGCGCCGGCGGCTTGCACGATCCCGAGAGAGGGACGAACCGGCGTCAGGACAACTTCCCCGCCGCCAGCGTCGCCGCCGCGTCCAGCGCGGCCCGGACGCCGGTGGGATCCGCGATTCCCTGTCCCGCGATGTCGAACGCCGTGCCGTGATCGACCGAGGTGCGCACGAACGGAATCCCAAGTGTCGCCGTGACGCTGTGGTGGAAGTCATGCACTTTGATGGCGATGTGACCCTGGTCGTGAAACAGCGCGAGCACCACGTCGAACTCGCCCGCGATGGCGCGGTTGAAGATCGAGTCCGCGGGGATCGGGCCGGTGACGTTCACCCCCGCGTTACGCGCATCCGCGACGGCGGGTTCGAGTTCGTCGATCTCCTCGCGCCCGAGCAGCCCGCCTTCGCCGCCGTGGGGGTTGAGCGCGGCCACCGCGATCCGGGGCGCCGCGAGCCCCCACCGGGTCAACGTCTGGTGCGTCAGGCGCAGCTTCGAGAGCACGTTCGCCCGGGTGACGTAGCGGGCCGCCTCGATCAGCGACTTGTGGGTGGAAAGGTGGACCACCTTTAGCCCCGGGGTCATCAGCATCGTGGCGGTCCAGTCGACGCCGGCGAGGCGCGCGAGTATCTCCTGGTGGCCGATGTCGTCGACGTAGCCCGCAGCGTGGATGGCTTCCTTGTTGATGGGGCAGGTCATCATCGCGGCCGTGCGGCCGGCGAGGGCGTCTCGCGCGGCAGCCTCCACGGCCCGCACTGCGATGTCCCCGCAGGCGGCCGACACCTCCCCCATCCGGAAGTCCGCGGGCGCGTCGCCCCCGACGTCGATCAGCGGCCACTCGGGCACGGACCAGTCGATGGCCGCCACCTCCGGCCAACGCCTGAAGGAGACGGCCGCGCGCGCCGCTTCCGCGCCCCGCTCGAGGCCCCAGCCCGCTCCGTACAGCGCCAGCCGCATCGCGCCGCGGTCGATAGACTCGAGCGCCTTGACCAGCACCTCGGGACCGATACCCGCCGGGTCTCCCAGGGTGACGCCGATGACGGGCGGAGCGTTCATGCTCCGTCGGCCGTGTCTCCTCCGGTGACTCCGCCGGTAACTCCCCCGGTAAAGAGCTCCGTCCCCTCCACGCTCAGCCCGAAACCGTCGAGCCCGACGTAGTCGATGTCCCGGGCGGCGAGGATCCGGATCGCCGACAGGCCCAGGTCCTTGAGGATCTGCGCACCCACGCCGACTTCGAGCCACTCCGCCTTGCGCGCGTGTTCGCGCGACTGCGGCTGCGAGTCGTCCAGGCTGTCGAGGGGGACGCCGACGAAGCCGCTGCGCAGGTAGATCAGCACGCCGCCCCCAAGACGGGAGAGGTGCGCGAGCGAGAGGTCGAGCAGGCTCGAGTCGTGCTGCGTCTGCGGGCCGAAGATGTCCTCCACGAGCCGCTCGCGGTGGATGCGCACGGGTACGGGCCCGGAGTCGATCCGCCCGAACACGAGCGCCAGGTGCTCCGCGTCCTCGAACTTGGTGCGATACGCGTACGCCCGGGCGCGCCCGAAGCTCGTCGTCACGTGGAACTCCCGCGTGCGCTCCACGAGGCGTTCCCGCCGCTGACGGTGCGCGATCAGGTCCGCGATGGAGATGATCCTGAGTCCGTGCTCCCGCGCGAACTCGACCAGGCTGTCCAGGCGCTTGACGGTGCCGTCGTCGTTCACGATCTCCGCCAGCAGGCCGACCGGCGGGCAACCCGCCGCGGTCGCGAGGTCGATGGACGCTTCCGTATGGCCGGAGCGGACCAGGACCCCTCCGCGCCGTCCCACCAGGGGGAAGATGTGGCCGGGCCGCACGAAGTCCCCCGCGCCGACGTTGCTGTTGGCCAGGGCAAGCACGGTGTTCGCCCGCTCCTCCGCCGAGATGCCCGTCGAGAGTCCGTGCCGGTAGTCGACGCTGACCGTGAACGCCGTGGACAGGGGCGCGTCGTTGCGCGCAACCATCGGGTCGAGGTGCAGGCGCTTGGCCTGTTCCTCCGTCACCGGGGTGCAGAGGATGCCGCTGGTGTGACGGATCATGAACGCCACGCGTTCCGCCGTCGCCTGCGACGCCGCCATCACGAGGTCGCCCTCGTTCTCGCGGTCGTCGTCGTCCACCACCACCACGAGTTCCCCGGCGGCGATGGCCGCTATGGCGTCTTCGACGGTATCGAACTTCGTGGTCACGGCTGGTACGGCTGCGGCGCGGAAGCCGCGATTATATCCGCTGCCGTGCCAGCGCCCGCCTGCGACTTGCGGGCGGCGGCGCTCTGGGCGAGTATCACCGGCTCGACGGAGGAGGCGACTCATGGAACAGCAGGCGGAAGACATGGCCGTTGCGGCCGAGGCCGGCGGCGCACCCACCCACCCCCTGGATCCCTGCACGGGAGACGAACTCGTGCAGGCGGTGGCAATCCTGCGCGATAGCGGCAGCTTGGGCGAGAAGTCCTTCTTCACCGCCGGCTACGCGGCCGAGCCGCCCAAGGACGTGGTCGTCGGCTTCGAGGCGGGCGGGTCCTGGGACCGCCTCGTCCGGCTCGTCGGACATGACCGCGACCGCGGGCAGAGCTTCGACGCCCGCGTCTCCCTGACGGACGGACGCGTCGCGGCGTTCACCTGGGTCGAAGACGGTCAGGCGAACGTGGCCGCCGACGACTACTTCGCCATCCTGAAGACACTCTGGCGCAACGAGGAGTGGATCGCCGCGGTGAAGAAGCGCGGCATCGAGGACCTGTCCCTCGTGCACATCGAACCGTGGGTGGCCGGCGCCCGGCATCCCGACCTGCCCGCGAACGCGCGGCAGATGCGTGCCCTCGCGTTCCTGCACGCCGACCGCGCCGACAACTACTACGCGCGTCCCCTCGAGGGACTCTCCGCCCATGTCGACTGCGACAGCGGCCAGGTGGTGGTCGAGGACCACGGCGTCCTCCCGGTGCCGACGGACCCGGCCGAGTACGCCGCGGACCGGGTGGAGCGTCTGCGCGAGGACCTGCGCCCCATCGAGATCACGCAGCCGGAAGGGCCGAGCTTCGAGGTGGAGGGGAACGTGGTCCGCTGGCAGAAGTGGCAGCTGCGCGTCTCGATGCAGCCCACCGAGGGGCTCGTCCTGCACGACATCCGCTACGACGACGACGGCCGCGACCGCCCGATCCTGTACCGGGCGGCCCTCTCCGACATGGTCGTCCCTTACGGCGACACGTCGCCCATGCACGGCTGGAAGCACGCCTTCGACGGCGGCGAGGCGGCCCTCGGCCACTCCGCCAACTCGCTCGTGAACGGCTGTGACTGCCTGGGCGAGATCCACTACTTCGACAACTTCGTCCTGCAGGGCAACGGCGAGCCGCGCCATGTACCGAACGCGATCTGCCTGCACGAGGAGGACTTCGGCCTCCTCTGGAAGCACACCAACGTGTTCACGCAGCACCCGAAGCCCGAGGTGCGGCGCTCGCGCCGGCTGGTGATCAGCTCGATCGTCACGCTCGGCAACTACGAGTACGGGTTCTACTGGTACTTCTACCTCGACGGCACGATCCAGGTGGAGATCAAGCTGACCGGCATGGTGGGCGTCTCCGTGGTGGAGAACAACGCCGACTCGGACGTGGCGCCGATCATCGCCGAGTCCATCGCTTCCCCGATCCACCAGCACATCTTCTGCTTCCGGCTGGACTTCAACCTCGACGGCCCCAACAACTCGGTCTACGAGCTGGAAGTCGAGCCGCTGCCGCCCGGCGCCGACAATCCGTACGGCAGCGCGTTCCGCTCGGTGGCCTCGAAGCTGGGCACGGAAACCGAAGCCCAACGCGAGGTCAACCCGGCGCGCGCCCGCCACTGGCGCGTCGCGAACGACCACGTCAAGAACCACCTCGGCAAGTCGGTGGGCTACAAGCTCCTGCCGCAGGGCTCGTCGACGATGTTCGCCCCGGAGGACTCCCTGCACGCGCAGCGCGGCGGCTTCGCCCGGCACAACCTCTGGGTGACGCCCTACGCACCGGATGAACTCGACGCCGCCGGCGGCGTGTTCACGAACCTGCACTCCGGCGCCAACGGGCTCGCAGCCTACGCGGCCGCGAACCGCTCGATCGAGGACACCGACGTGGTCGTCTGGCACACGCTGGGAGTCACCCACGTGCCGCGGCCGGAAGACTGGCCGGTGATGCCCGTGGAGTACGCCGGATTCACGCTGATGCCGACGGGCTTCTTCGACCGCAACCCGTCGCTGGACGTGCCGCCGACGAAGGCCTGCCATACGTAGGTCGCGGGGCACTTCACACGGCGTACGGCGGCCCGAGGTCGGGCCTCGCCAGTGCCACGGGTAACGGCAATTTGATGTTGTGTAACCATCACAATGATGATACGTTGGCCTGTCGAGGGATCGCGAGGGCACCAGTGTGGAGGACCTGCCTCAAACGGGCGTGGTCGGAGTTGAGGGCATCGATATCCCGTGGGACGTCCTCGCGGATGACGGCGCCTACATCCAGGCGGTGCGCCGGGGCGTGCCGGGCAACGTGGTTCGTCAGACCGTCGGCGTCCTCGGCCATCGGGAGACGTTCGCGCACCTCCTCGGCGCCACGCCGGGAAATCTGAATCGGCTGTACCGCCGCCCCGCACTCGGCCGCGGGCAGTCGGAAGCGATCCTGGACATGCTGCGCCTGGTGTCGCGGGGCCTCGCGGTCTTTGGCGACGTCGAGCGCACCAACGAGTGGCTGGGCGCCGCCCTTCCCGCCCTCGGCGGGGCGCGCCCCATCGAACTGTGCGACACCTTCCAGGGGCGGCAGCTCGTCAGGGACGCCATCCGCAAGATCGAGTACGGCGAATTCCCCTGATGCGGTTGTACCGCATCGCCCACCACGACCACATTTCGGATCTCGGGGGCATGGGCGGCAGCTTCCATAGCGGAGGGCGCTGGAACGACGCGGGTGTGCCCGCTGTTTACTTCGCCGAGTCCGCCGCCGTGGCGATGCTCGAAATGGCGAACTATCTACCGTCGCCAAGGCTCGTCCCCGACACCTACCGCCTGGGCGTCTTCGAGATACCCGATGGCACGGTGGTAGAGCGCTGGTCGGTTTGGGAGCTGCCTTCCGATTGGCGCGACTATCCCTACCCACGATCCACGCAACGGCGCGGCACGGATTGGCTGCTGCGGGGGCGGGCACCGCTTTTGGCGATCCCGAGCGCCGCCGTCCCCACCGGCCTGGAGAACGTCGTCCTGGCAAGTCCTACCCGGCTCCACAGGACGTCGATCCACCTGAGGAAAACCCTTGAGGGACTGTACAATCCGAGAGCATTCGCAACCGTCGGCTCCGACCCCCGGACCGCCGACGCCTGAGGCGGCCCGTCTCGACCGCAGGTCACCCGGCCACGGGCAGGTATACGCGATGACAGCCGGTGCAGCTCTCGATGATGTCGCCGCCGGCGAAGAGGACGCCGTCCAAGTCGCGGGCGTCGATCGCCGCCGCAGCACCCTCGGCGGCTTCGGACATCGCGATCGACCAGGCGTCCCAATCGGCGCCGCGGCTGCGGCCGGGAGCGGTCAGCGCGTACCCGGCTTCGCCCAGGATGACGGCCTGGTGACGTAGCGCGATCCAGGCTTGCTCCGACTCCGGTTCGGCGCGTCCCACACCGAAGAGCGCGTCCGACGCCGGCACGACCATGGCGTCCATGACGTCGGTCACGCCGAAGCGCCGCTCGGGGTCCTGGCCGCTGCCCGCCAGGGCGCAGACCAGCGTCACGGCGCCCAGGGCCGGGGCGGGGTGCCTCTGGCAGGCGCGCCGCATCAGATCGCGCCCTCCTCCTTCAGCGTCTCGAGCCGCGCGCCTCCGTAACCGAGGAACTCCCCGAACACCGCCGCGTTGTCCTGGCCGAGCGCCCGCGGCATCGTCGGAACGGGGGGATCCACGTCCTCGAAACGCAGGGGCGTGCTGGGCAGCGAGACCTCGCCGAGCTTGGGATGCATGACCTTGGCCAACGCGCCGCGTTGCAGCAGGTGGGGATCGTTGACCACGTCGTCGAGGGACCGGACGGGCGCGCAGATGACTTCGTGCTCCTGGCAAATGCGGAACACCTCGTCGCGCGTCAGGGTCGACGTCCAGGCCTCCACGGCCGCGTCGGTGTCGTCCATGTTCCGGCAACGGGCGCGCATGTCCACGAAGCGTGGGTCGTCCCCGAGTTCCGGCCGTCCCATCGCCTGCGCCAGCTTGCGCCAATGGCCCTCGCGGATGACGATGATGGCGACGTGCCCGTCGCTCGTGGCATAGACGTTGTAGGGCGCGACGGCGAGCGCCTGGTGCCGGTTCCCGGTGCGCGGCGGGTTGTGCCCGAGCTTGTAGTACGCGCCGAGCGCCGAAGCCAGCGTCGGGAACACCGCGTCCTGCATGGCGACGTCGAGCACGGCGCCCTCCCCGGTCTGCTCGCGCCGGTAGAGCGCACTCACGATCGCGGCATAAAGATGCACGCCGCCGAGCATGTCGCAGAGCGCGGGACCGGACTTCAAGGGCGGTTCGTCCTCATTGCCGGTGATGCCGACGATGCCGCTCATCGCCTGCACGGTGACGTCCATCGCCAGGTAGTCGCGGTGCGGGCCCGTGGCCCCGAACCCGGTCGAGGCGGCGTAGACGAGCCGGGGATTCGCTGCGCGCAGCACGGCGCTGCCGACCCCGAGGCGGTCCATGGTGCCGGGCGCGAAGTTCTCCAGGAGCACGTCCGCGTGGCGGGCGAGTTCGATCAGCATCTCGCGACCGCTGTCGGACTTGAGGTTGAGCGTGACCGTTTCCTTGTGCCCGTTCAGCATCCAGAACGCGTAGCCCTCGGAGCCCCTGGACGCCGCGCTACGCAGCCCTTCGCCGATCGGCGACTCCACCTTGATGACGCGCGCCCCGGCCATGGCCAGCAGGTACCCGCAATAGGGACCGTTGTAGATCTGGCCCAGGTCGAGGACCGTGACGCCATGCAGGGGCTGCTCACCCACCGTGGGACTCCCGTGTTGCCGAAGCGCCGGGAGTATGCCACGCCTCACGGGCGCTCCCGGCGCCGCCTCCGGGTGCCACATAGTCGAGCCCGATATACTTCGACCCCACGCACCCGTAGCTCAACTGGATAGAGCACCAGGCTTCGAACCTGGGGGTTCGGGGTTCGAGTCCCTGCGGGTGCGCTTTCCGCAGCGCCCTATTCGCGAAGCCACTCCTGCATCAGGCGCTTGAGCTGCGTCTGGTACGGCACCCCAGCCAGTCGCGACCGCGTCCGGAACGCGTTCAGCAGCGGTTCCGGCACGCGCACGCTGATGAGCCGGGACCGGACGCGCGCGGCGCCCTGCACGTCCCGAAAGTCCTCCAGGAAACGCACGATGTCCTCCGGCGAGAGCGCCCGGCAGCGTTCGAGATACGCTTCGGAGAAGCGCTGCAGCGGCCTTTCGCGCCCGTCGGGCTTCACCGGAGCTTCTCCAGCGCCGCCGCGTCCTCGAGGTCCTGCGGCCGCCCGCTGTCCCGTTTCATCGCGATGAGGTCTTCGATGGAGAGCACGCGCACCGCACCCCCGGGAAGCTCCACCCTGTGCGTCTTCTTGCCGGTGAGGTCGTAGGCGATGACGATGTCGACCTGCCGCAGGGGATCGTCCGGATCGTGGAAGTTCCACGCGACGAGACCGCGATTCGCGATGTACTCGTCGCGGAAGTCGAACACCTCGTCCGCGCCGACCGGGAGCCGGGACACGAGTCCGATGTCCTCCAGCGCCCTTGCCGCGCGCCGCAGGTCGTCCCGCGACCATCGCACCGCGATATCGATGTCAATCGTGCCGCGCACGGCACCGTGAAGCGCGACCGCGTAGCCGCCGACCACCGCGTAGCGGACGTGGGCGGCGCCGAGGGCGTTGCAGACTTGCTCCAGCACGGTCATGACGCGTTAGTATATACGCATATATACACTCTCTCCGGGGGCGGCCATGCCCGTGCCCATCGATGCCGAACTCGTCCGACGCCTGCTCCGCGCGCAGTTCCCGGAGCACGGGCACCTGCCGGTCGCGCAGGTGCGTCCCGGCGGCCACGACAACCGGACTTTTCGCATCGGTGAGCAACTCGCCGCGCGCCTCCCGAGCGCGGCCCCCTATGCGCCGCACCTGGCGCTGGAGCACGAGTGCCTGCCGCGGCTCGCCGGTCGACTCCCCGTCCGGATTCCCGAACCGGTCGCCCTGGGCGCGCCGGGCTGCGGGTATCCGTGGTGCTGGGCGCTGAACCGGTGGATCCCGGGTGACCCATTCCCCGCCGCCGACCTCGGCGACCTCGACGCCCTGGCCCGCGACCTCGCGGGCTTCCTGCGGGCGCTGCACGCCGCCGACGCGGCCGGGGCGCCCACGCCGGGCGCGGACAACTTCCATCGGGGCGGGGACCTCGCGGTCTACGAAGGCGAGACCTCGACCCTGATCGACCGGCTGGGACCCCTGATCGACGCTCCCCGGGCCCGGCACGCCTGGCGGTCCGCCCGCGCAACGCGCTGGCGGGACGCGCCCGTGTGGGTCCACGGCGACCTGGCCCCCGACAACCTCCTGTTCGACGGCGGCCGGCTACATGCCGTGATCGACTTCGGACAGCTTGCCGCGGGCGACCCCGCCTGCGACCTGACCATCGCGTGGACGCTGCTCGACCGACGCGGTCGGGAGAGGTTCGCGTCGTGTATCGGCCTCGACGACGGGACGTGGGCGAGAGCCCGCGGCTGGGCGCTCTGGAAACAACTGCTGATTCTGGAGCGGGCGCGCGGGAACGCCCCGGACGAGGCGCGTCGGGCCCGCCGGACGATCGACGAGATCTGCGGAAGTCCTTACCCCTCCGGCTGAAACACCTCGGCGAGCGGCGCCGCGTGCGCCGAGTCGACGTACTCCTGCACGCGCTGGATCAGCCCGTCGCGTACCGTGATGATGATGCAGCCCGGAATCCGCAGCGCGGCGCCGCTCGGCAGCGTCCCGACGAAAGCGTATTGCAGCGCGCAACCGTCGTCCCAGACGTGCAGGCGCGTCTCCGCCGCGTGGAAGTCGGGGACGGCGTTCCGCAGGATGGCGAGATTCTGCCGCCCCTCGGTGGCCGGGCCCTCCACCTCGTCGGTGTTGTGCCACAGCGTGGCGTCCTCGGCGTACATCTCGAGCGGCGCGCCTTCTCCGCGTTCGAGCGCCGCCTTCGCTGCCTCCCCGATTTCTCTCGTCGTCCAGATCATCGTCCTCCCCCTTACCGGCCCCACTCATCCAACGATACTCGAGGGCGCTCCTTCGACATGCCCTGGCTCGTCAACGGCCCCAGCCCCGCCTGTGGGCCTCCGCGGCAGTCTGTCACCCCCCCGAAACGAGCCACTCGACCGCAGGCTCTCGTCCTGAAGCCGCTTCCGACGCTCGAAGTCCGCCTCATCGCCGGACCAGCGCCGCAGGAACTCGCGTCCCATCGCTCAGACCCCGACGACGCCCTCCCGATAAAGCCCCGCGATCTCCTCTTCCGGCATCCCGAGGATCTCGCGCAGGCACCGGTCGGTATCCGCTCCGAGGCACGGCGCCGGCGCCGACACTCCGTTGGGCCGTGCATGGAGCAGCCAGGGGATGCCGGCATGCGCCCGGCGGCCCACCTTCGGATGTTCGAGACGCTCGATGAAACCCCGCGCCGCGAGGTGGGGATCGTGGACGATGTCCTGCGCCGTCATGGTCGGGAACGCCGCGATCCCCGACTCCTGCAGCAGTCGGGTGATGTCCCAGCGATCCCGGTCCGCCGTCCACGCGGCAACGATGTCCTCGAGGGCGTCCTCGTGCCCCTTGCGGTCGGCCAGGGTCTCGAAACGGGGGTCGCGGGCCAGGGCCGGATCGATGTGCCGGGCCAGGGCGAACCACTCCGCGTCGCTGCGGCAGGCGATCGACACCCAGGCGTCTTCGCCGGTGCACGGGAAGCAGCCGTGCGGGGCCATGCGGGGCGAGCGGTTGCCGATGCGCGCGGGCTCGGTGCCCGTCATGACGTACTGCATCCACCCTTCCATGTTGAGCACGCCCGTGGCTTCCCAGAGCGTGATGTCCAGGTGGTCGCCCTCGCCGGTCTCGTCTCGCTTCAGGAGCGCCGCCACGACGCTCATCGCGGCCGTGATGCCGGCGGTCGGGTCCGGCATCGAGAGACCGAACTCCTCCGGCCCACCGCCGACGTGGCCCGTCGCCATCGCTAGCCCCGTCAGCGGCGGCATCGCGGGGCCGTATCCCATGTATTGCCGGTAGGGGCCCGTCTGGCCGTAGCCGGTGATGCTGGCCAACACGATGCGCGGGTTGATCTCGCGCAGCGTGTCGTACCCGAGACCGAGGCGCTCCATCACCCCCGTGGCGAAGTTCTGCACGACCACGTCGCTCTCGGCCACGAGCCGCCTGACGATCTCGGTGCCTTGCGGCGCGCCGAGGTCGACCGACATGCTGGCCTTCCCCTGGTGCCACTGGTTGAACATGCCGGACACGTCGAGGTCGTCGCCCCATTCCTCGGGACAGATCCGCAGGCGGCGATAGAGGTCGGCGCGCTTCGCCGACTCGACGCGGATCACTTCGGCGCCGAGGTGCGCGAGGTTCAGCGTGCAGAACGGCCCCGCCCAGGCCCAGGTGAGATCCAGTACCCGGACACCGGCCAGGGGCAGACCCGCGTCGCCCCCGGATGGCCGCCGCGGGCGGGCGGACAGGTCGACCGTGCCGTCGTGCTCGCCCAGGCGCGGCGCCGGACGGGCGATGGCCGCGCGGCCGCTCCTGGAAACCGCCGCGGCAGCGAGGTACTCCATGCGGGCCTCTCCCTCGCCCGCTTCGACGAAGAAACCCCGGGCGCGCAGGTGCTCGTTCGCCGAGAGTTCCGGCAGGCTCATCACGGGCGCGACGCAGATGCGGTGCGCCTGGGCCGCGTGGTAGAGCTCGTGGGCGTTCCACTCGCCGACGAACTCCTGCACGAACAGGTGCACCAGGTCCTCGTTCTCGGCGCGATCGGCATTCTGGGCGAAGGTCGGCAGGTCGGCCCAGTCCGGGTGCCCCATGAACTCCACCAGCCGTTCCCACTGGTCCTGCTCGACACAGACGATGAAGATCGGACCGTCCTTCGCGTCGAAGATGCGCCAGGGGATCAGTAGCCGCTTGTGGTGCCGCGCAGCCACCTGGTCGAGGTACGAGTACGCCGGCAGGCCGCCCTCCAGAACGGACGCCACATAGGCCTGCTCGGAGAGATCGATGTACTCGCCCACCCCCGAGCGGCGCGCTTCGCGCGCGACGGCGAGCGCCGCGGTAGCCCCGGCGACCCCCGACATGAGCGCGCATTGATCGCCGAACACCTTGAGCGGCGGGAGCGACGGATCGGTGGACGTGGCCGGACAGACGTACGCCCACCCTCCCGCGTTCGCAACCGTGAGTTCTTCCGCCCCGAACTCGGCGTAGGGACCCGTCTGGCCGAAGGGCGTGATCGCCAGGGTCACGAGCCCGGGGTAGGAGGACCGCAGGGACGCCGCGTCGAGACCCCGGGCCGCCGCGGCCGACACCCGCAGGTCGTGCACCACGATGTCCGCCCAGGCGAGCAGGCGGTCCAGTTCGGTGCGGGTCCAGGGGAGGTCGAGCGTGATGCCGCGCTTGTTGAGATTCAGGGCGAGGAACATGCCGCTCCGCTCGGGATCGGGCACACCGCCGGGAAACGGCCCGCGCCGCCGGGCCGGATCGCCGGCGGGGGACTCGACCTTGACGACGTCCGCACCGGCGTCGGCCATCAGCTTCCCCGCGTACGCCGACGCCACGCCGGTACCCAGTTCGAGCACTCTGAGCGGTTCCGCCAAGGCCATTCCTCCCCGCCTGTCGCCAGACCGGAGTGGATTCTACGATGCGGCCGGACCCCGGATGTGGCTCAATGCTCCGTCACCCGACAGCGCGGAACTGGGCCGATGCCGCACGCACCCCGGAACGAGCACACCACGCCGACGACCCGGCGTTCCGGGGGCGTGTCGCGGCGCGCGGTCGTGCAGTCCGCCATCGTCCCGGCGATCGCGCTGGCGGCCCGTCAGGCGCATTCCAAGGCAAATGAGTCCACGAACATGGCCAGTCCTCCACGCACGCTTCCGTACCTGCCGACCTCCGCACAGGCCGAGCTGATCAGAAACGGGGATCTTTCCAGCGAGGAATTGGTCCGCCTGTATCTCGAGCGCATCGAGCGGTTCAACCCAAGGCTGAACGCGGTCGTCGCGCTCGCGGAAGACGCGCTGGAACGGGCGCGGGAGGCGGACGCCGCGCTCGCGGAGGGGCGGTCGACAGGCCCGCTCCACGGCGTGCCCATGACCATCAAGGACTGCTTCGACACGGCGGGCACGGTGTCCACCTGGGGCACGATCGGACGCCGGGACTTCGTGCCCGCCGCCGACGCGACCGTGGTGGCGCGGCTGAAGGCGGCGGGGGCGGTCCTGCTCGGCAAGACCAACACCCCGGAGTTCACGCTGTCCTTCGAGACCTACAACCGGATCCACGGCTTCACGAACAATCCCTACGACCTCGAGCGCTCTCCCGGCGGCAGCAGCGGCGGGGCCGCGGCGGCGATCGCGGCCGGGCTGACCTCGTTCGACATCGGCACGGACTACGGCGGCAGCATTCGCGTGCCGTCGCACGCCTGCGGCACGGTCGGCTTCAAGCCGACCAGCGGCAGCGTGCCCCGCACCGGACTCTGCCTGCCTCCGGGCATGCTGACCGACTCCGTCAGCCACGCCGGTCCGATGGCGCGCACGGTTGCGGATCTCGAGCTGATCCTCTCCGTCATCCGAGGACCCGACGGCATCGACACCCGCATTCAACCCGTGCCGGCCGCCTCCTCCGAAGCCGTGAGCCTGGCGGGACTGCGCTGCGCCGTCATGATCGACAACGGGGTCGCGGCGCCGGACGCGGAGACGGTCGCCGTGGTCGAGGAGGCGGAGGCGATCCTTGCCGGCGCGGGCCTCGCGATGCGGCGGGACCGCCTGGACGGCATCACCGAGACCAGTGAAGTCGGCAGCGGCTTCTGGCCCGTCGGCGCCCATGCCGGCGTGCGGAAGCTGCTCGACGAGGCCGGCACCGACATCGAGGACTACGCGAACAACTGGTTCAGGTGGTTCGCGAAGGCCGCCGGCAACAACGCGATCCCGGCGGACGCACTGATCGGCCAGTTGGCCCGGTTCGAGGACTACCGACGCCGCATGCAGCGCCACATGGCGCGCTACGACGTGCTCATCTCTCCCGTGAACGCCCATCCGGCACCGCTGCATCCGGAGCCGGGGGACTCGCCGTTCCCTTCCGAGGACGCGAGTTACACCGAAGCCTACGACCTGACGGGGTGGCCAGCCGGCGTCGTACGCGGCGGGACGGCCGGGAGCGGCGTGCCGATCGGCGTGCAGGTCGTCGCCAATCCCTGGCGGGACGACATCGTCCTCGCGGTCATGCGGCACCTCGAGGCGGCGCTGCCCCGGTTCGAGGGCCCGGACGAGGCGCTCTGGGAGGCCTGAGGCTCAAGGCCGGCTTCAGCGAGACATCCCGGATCAGGCGGGCAGCGCCGGCGAGTCCTTGATCTCGCTCATGCTGAAGCTCGACTCCACGTGCAGCACCCCCGGGTACCGCAGGATCCCCCGCATCACCAGTTCCGAAAAGTGGTCGATGTCGCGCGCGACCACCTTCAGGATCAGGTCGTGGCGCCCGCTCATGGCGTGGCACTCGACGATGTGCGGCTCGTCGCGGATGCGGTCGTACAGGGCGCCCGTACGCGCATCGGACTGTTTTTCGAGCGTCACCAGCACGAATGCCGTCACGCGCAGGTCCAGCGCCCGCGGGTCCACCGCCGCCGCGTAGCCGCGTATGACGCCGCGACGCTCGAGGTTGCGCACGCGACGGAAACAGGGCGACTCGGACAGGCCTACGAGAGCGGCCAGTTCCACGTTCGACATCCGTCCGCTGTCCTGTAGGGCGGCCAGGATGCGCCGGTCAGTGCGGTCGAGGCTCATTTGGAAGAAATGTCCCTTGGATCACCTTTCGTGAGCAGAAGTTTCTCGTTTCTCGTCGTACGAAGTCAAAAAAGGCCAAATCTTCCCCGAGTACCTGTCTATGATCGGGACAGGCCTTCCCTGGAGCCAGCATGAGACACGGCACACCCGACAACCCCATGGGCCTCGACGGCTTCGAGTTCGTGGAGTTCGCCGCGAGCGGCCCCGGCAGCCTGGAGCCGGTCTTCGAGATGCTCGGGTTCGAGCAGGTCGCGCGCCATCGCTCGAAGGCCGTGGAACTGTGGCGCCAGAACGACATCAACGTCGTGGTCAACTACGAGCCGGGCAGTACCGCCCGGGTCCTCGCCGAGGAGCATGGATCGTGCGTCGCGGGACTGGCGTTCCGCGTACGGGACGCGCACCGCGCATACGCCCGGGCGCTGGCGCGGGGCGCACGGTCCATGGACACACCACCCGGGCCGATGGAACTGCGCCTGCCGGCGATCCGCGGCATCGGCGGGATGCCGATCTACCTGATCGACCGCTGCGAGCCCGGCAGCAGCATCTACGACATCGACTTCGAGTTCCTGCCCGGGGCCGACCGCCGGCCGCGCGGCGTCGGGCTCGACCGCGTCGACCACCTGACCCACAACGTGTACCGCGGGCGCATCGATCACTGGGCGCGCTTCTACGAGCGCATCTTCGACTTCCGGGAGATGCGCCGGTTCGACATCGAGGGGCGCAACACCGGTCTCGTGTCGCGGGCCATGACCGCACCCGACGGCAAGATCCGCATCCCGCTGAACGAGGAAGCGCCCGGCGGCGGCGGCCAGGTGGAGGACTTCCTGATCCGGTACAACGGCGAGGGCATCCAGCACATTGCGCTCGCGTGCGATGACCTGCCCAGGGTCTGCGAAGCGCTCGCGGGGCGGGGCGTGCCGTTCATGGAGCCGCCTCCGCCCACCTACTACGAGGCGCTCGACACGCGCCTGCCAGGCCATGGCGAGCCAGTCGCCCGACTCGCCGAGCACGGCATCCTGGTCGACGGCGCCACCACGGGCGGCCGGCCGCGCCTGCTGCTGCAGATCTTCTCGAAGCCGCTCATCGGCCCGATCTTCTTCGAGTTCATCGAGCGCAAGCGGGACGAGGGATTCGGCGAGGGCAACTTCCAGGCGCTGTTCGAGTCCATCGAGCGTCATCAGGAGCGAACCGCGGCAGGGGCGGCGACGTGAACGTCACGCGCATCCACCACGTCGCCTATCGCTGCAACGATGCCCGCGAGACCGTGGATTTCTATCGCGACGTGCTCGGCATGGAGTTCCAACTGGCGTTCGCCGAGGACCGCGTCCCCTCGACGGGCGAGCCCGACCCGTACCTGCACGTCTTCCTGGACGCCGGGATGGGCAACGTCCTCGCCTTCTTCGAACTGCCGCACCGTGCGCCGATGGACCGGGATCCCAACACCCCTCCGTGGGTGCAGCACATCGCCTTCGAGGTGGAGAGCCTCGATGCGCTGACCGCCTCGAAAGCCCGCCTCGAAGCCGCTGGCCTCGACGTGCTCGGGCCGGTGGACCACGGCCTCTTCGACTCCATCTACTTCTTCGATCCGAACGGCCACCGCCTCGAACTCGCCTGCAACAAGGGCGGCGAACACCTCCGCAGACGCGCACACGCGGTCGCCGAAGACATGCTCGCGGAGTGGACGAAAACGAAACGCGCACCGCGTCACGCGCGCTGGCTCCACGATGGCGCCGAAAGTCGTGAGCAACGTGCCGAGGACTGAGGCCCAGTCCGCCCGGCCGACCGTGACAGGAACCGGGCCAGCTGCCGACGGCGCCGAGCAACGCGTGACCCTCCTGGTCAGGCTGGATGACCGACCGGGCGCCCTGGAGTCGGCGCTCCGGCCGTTCGCAAGCCACGGCGTCAACCTGACGCGCATCGAGTCGCGCCCGCGGCGCGGCCGCACGTTCGACTTCTACGTCGACTGCGAAGGCCAACGGGGCGACCCTCCGCTCGCGCGCGCGATCGCCGAACTCTCGCGCACCACGACTCAGGTGACGGTCCTCGACGACGCCGACGTGCCCTGGTTCCCGCGCGACCTCACGGAGCTGGACCTCGTGGCAAACAACACGCTCGACGCCGGCGGCGCGCTGCACACCGACCATCCGGGTTTCTCCGACCGCGGCTACCGACGCCGACGCGCCGACATCGGCCGCCTCGCCCAGGCGTACCGCCACGGCGCACCGTTCCCCGTCATCGAGTACACGGCCGCCGAGACCGAGACCTGGGGCAGGGTCTACCGCCGCCTCGCGCCGTTGCGGAGCCGACACGGCTGCCGCGCCTACCTGGCGGCGTTCGACGAACTCGAGAGGCGCTGTGACTTCGGCCCCGGGTCGATTCCGCAAGGGCGCGACGTGAGCGCGTTCCTCGAAGCGCGCACCGGGTTCGTCCTGCGCCCCGTGGCGGGTCTCCTGCGCCCGCGGGACTTCCTGAACGCCCTGGCCTTTCGGGTGTTCTTCTCGACGCAGTACGTGCGCCACCATTCGGTTCCGTTCTACACCCCCGAGCCGGACGTCTGTCACGAACTGCTCGGCCACGCCCCCATGTTCGCCGACCCTGCCTTCGCGGAGCTGTCGCAGGAGATCGGTCTCGCGAGCCTCGGCGCGACCGACGACGACATCGAGCGCCTGGCGCGCTGCTACTGGTACTCGGTCGAGTTCGGGCTCCTGTGGGAGAACGGCCAACGCAAGGCGTACGGCGCCGGCGTGCTCTCGAGCGTCCGCGAACTCAAGCGGGCATGCGGCGGCGACCTTCCCGAGGACGCGTTCAGACCCTGGGATCCCGAGGCCGCCGCCCGCGAGCCGTACCCGATCACGGATCTCCAGCCCCGTTATCTGGTCGCGGACTCCCTGCTGGGGGCGAGAACGAAGCTGCAGGGGTTCTGTGCGTCGTTCTACCGGCCGTTTCACGCCCGTTACGACGCCGCCACGAAGCGGGTCTGGGTCGACCGCGCGATTCGGCGCCGCGGGTAGAGCGCGGGCTACGGTACCTCGAGCACCACCTTCCCGAACGTCTCGTTCCCGGCAATCAGCCGGTGGGCCGCGTCCGCTTCGGGCATCGGCACCACGGCCTCGATGACGGGGCGGATCCGACCGTCCGCGATGGCCGGCCACACGCGTTCCTTCAGCGCGTCCATCACCGCGGCCTTGCGCGCGATGGAGCGTGCCCGCAGCGTCGAGCCGACGATGCGCAGCCGCTTCATCATCATGAGGCCAAGGCCGCGTTCCACCGCCAGGTCGGCACCGCCGAGCAGGCCGATGATCACGAGGCGCCCGTCGGGGTTGAGGGCGCGCAGGTTGTCCTCGAGGTAGGCCGCGCCGACCGGGTCGAGGATGACATCGAGCCCTTCGCCGTCCGTCCACTCCGGGACCTTGTCCGCGTAACGTTCCGTGTGCCGGTTGGCTCCCCCGGCGGCGCCGAGTTCGACACACCGCGCGATCTTCTCGTCGCTGCCGGCCGTCACGAAGCAGGGGCTCCCGAACTCGCGGCAGAGCTGGATGCCCGCGGTGCCCACGCCGCTGGCGCCGGCGTGCAGGAGCGCCGTCTCTCCGAACTGCAGGCTCCCCTCGACGAAGAGATTGAGATACGCCGTGGCGAACACCTCCGGCAGCGCCGCCGCCTCGGTGAAGGACAGCTCGCCTGGGATCTTCAGCACCTGGCCCGCGGGCGCCACCACCTGCTCGGCATATCCGCCCCCCGCGAGTAACGCGCACACCCTGTCGCCGGGCTCCACGCGCGCGACGCCCTCCCCGACCGCCTCGACGATGCCGGCGCATTCGAGGCCGAGGATCTCGCTCGCCTCCGGCGGCGGCGGATAACCGCCCGCGCGCTGCGCCAGGTCGGCCCGGTTCACCGCGCTCGCGCGGTTGGCGATCAGGACCTCGCCGGGACCCGGCACACCGACATCGGCGTCCCCCCAGACCAGCGCATCCCCTTCGACCAGTACCGCCTTCATCACCAGGACATCCTCATCTTGACCCCGCGATCGTTCAGATCGCGCTTGAGGCCGCTCACCGTGTAGTCGCCATAGTGGACCATGGAGGCCACGAGCGCCGCGTCCGCGCGCCCCTCGGTCAGCACGTCGTACAGGTGCCCGGGCACGCCGGCGCCGCCCGACGCGATCACCGGGATCCGCACGGCGTCGCTGATCATGCGGGTGAGGCGCAGCTCGTAGCCGTCCCGGGTGCCGTCGGCATCGATGGAGTTGACGACGAGTTCCCCGGCGCCGAGGCGTTCCCCTTCCCGAGTCCACTCCAGCGCGTCGATGCCCATGGGGCGGCGCCCGCCGTCGATGACGATCTCGTAGCCCGAGGGGAACTCGCCGCTCTCGCCCACGCGGCGAATGTCCATCGACAGCACCACGTTCTGGTTGCCGATCGCCTCGGCGCACTCCGCGATGAGTTGCGGACGCCGCACCGCCGCCGAATTGACGTTGATTTTCTCGGCGCCAGCGAGCCGGAGGTCCGTCGCGTCCTGCACGGAGCGCACGCCGCCGCCCACGGAGAGCGGGATGAAGACCTGCTCCGCCACGGCCTCCACCACCTCCAGGATGATCGAGCGCCGGTCGCTCGAGGCGGTGATGTCGTAGAAGACGAGTTCGTCCAGCCCGTCGAGGTAGTACTCGCGCGCCTTTTCCACCGGGTCGCCGATGTCCTTCGTGTCGACGAACTTCACGCTCTTGGCCAGCTTGCCGTCGCGGACGTCGAGACACGCGATCAGGCGCTTGCTAAGCATGGCCGTCCCAGCGCGCGAAGCGTTCGAGCAGGCGCAGCCCGACCCGGCCGCTCTTCTCCGGGTGGAACTGCGTCGCGAAGTAGTTGCCGGACCCGAGGGCGCAGCAGAAGTCGCCCTCGTAGTCCGCGACCGCGCAAGTCACGTCCGGATCCTTCGGGACGGGATAGTAGGCGTGGACGAAGTAGAACTCGTCGCGCGGTGCGATCCCCTCGAGCAGGGGGTGCTCGCGCACGACCCGCACCTCGTTCCAGCCCATGTGCGGCACCTTGAGCGCCGGGTCGGAGAGGGCGAACCGGCGGACCTCGCCCGGGATGATGCCGAGGGTCGCCTGATCGTTCTCTTCGGAGCGCTCGAGAGAGATCTGCAGGCCGAGGCAGATGCCGAGCACGGGCGTGCCGCCGGCCACCGCCTCCGTCAGCGCAGCGTCGAGGTTTCGGGCCCGCAGGCTGCGCATAGCGCTACCCGCCGCGCCCACTCCCGGGAAGATGATGCGTTCCGCTGCCCGCACGCGCTCGGGGTCGTTCGTGATCCGGGCGCGGACGCGTACCTCCGCACACGCACGCTGCACGCTGCGCAGGTTGCCGGCGTCGTAGTCGACGATGACGGTCATCCGGTGCTTACCCGTCTCGGGCTGACAGATTGCGGGGAGCGCGGATACTATCCGATCGCGGCAACACGCCCAAACGCGCCCAAGGAGACTCGACCCTGCCTGACCGCGGCATCCTGCTAGCGAACCTCGGCTCGCCCGACGGGTGCGACGCGGGCTCCGTGCGGCGGTACCTGGACGAGTTCCTGATGGACCCGTTCGTGATGGACGTCGCATGGCCGCTGCGCCGGGTCATCGTCTCCGCCTTCATCCTGCCGACCCGCCCCCGGCGCAGCGCCGCGGCGTACCGGGCGATCTGGCGCGACGAGAAGCCGGGGTCGCCGCTGGTGCACTACACGGAGGCGCTGGCGGCGCGGGTACGGACGTGGACGAACTGCCCGGTCGCGGCGGGGATGCGCTACGGCTCCCCGAGCCTCGCCGACGCGGTCGCCGCCCTCGGCGAGGCCGACGAGATCCTGCTCGTGCCCTTGTACCCCCAGCACGCCGACTCGACGCGGACGACGACGATCAACCGCGTGCGCGAACTCACCGACGCACCGCTACGGGTCATGCCGCCGTTCTTTCGGGAACCGCCGTTCATCGACGCCATGGCGGCCCGCATCCGCGCCACGATGGACCCCGGCGACCACGTGCTCTTCAGCTACCACGGCCTGCCGGAACGGCACCTGACGAAGGCGGATCCGACCGGCTCGCACTGCCTGCGCGCCGACGACTGCTGCGAGACCGCCTCCGCCGCGCACGACACGTGCTACCGCCACCAGTGCCGCGAAACGACGCGGGCGCTGGCCGCGAAACTCGGGCTCGAGCGGTACTCGACGGCGTTCCAGTCGCGGCTGGGGCGGCTGCCCTGGCTGCGGCCTTACACCGACGAGGTACTGGCCGAGCTGCCGGGACAGGGCATCCGCCACCTGACCGTCGCCTGCCCGGCCTTCACCGCGGACAACCTGGAGACGCTGGAGGAGATCGGCATCCGCGGACGCGAGACCTTCCTTGGGGCGGGGGGCGCTTCGTTCCGGCTCGCGCCCTGCCTCAACGACGATCCCGACTGGGCGCACGCGATCGCGCGATGGTGCGAGGACCCGCCGGGGACACCGTCCTCCCGACCCTGAGGGTCGCCCCGGGCGACGCTCGCAGTTCAGCCGGTCGCGGCAAAGGGATTCTCTATCGTCAGATGCTCGATGACGCGGCCGCCCTGCATGTCCTCCGAGTGCAGCGTGCGACAGTTGCCGTTCAGCGCGGCTCGCACGATGAGCCCGTCCCAGAACGAGACGCCATGGAGCAGATGCAGGTCGACGGCCGCGAAGAGATCCACAAGCGACAGGTCGATCACCTCGAACCGCGAGTAGAGCAGCAGCCGCCGTCGCGCCGACTCCGGGTCCATGCCCAGTTTCCGCGTCGCGACGGCGAAGAACTCCTGCAGCACCTGCAGCGAGACCACCCCGCGCCCTTCGCGCATCAGACGTCCAACCAGATCGCGCGCACGGGCCCGCTTGTCCGCATCCCGGGCGTCCTCGGCATACACCAGCACGTTCGTGTCGACGAACTCACGAGCGCTCATGGAGTTCCTCGCGCGTCCAGGGTCCCGTGGAACGGTACTCCTCCGCCGACCACAGGGCTTCCAGTTCCGCCGCTACGCCTTCCCGCTCGCCCGGCTGCGTCAGGTCCACGAGATAGTCGCGGATGAGCTGGTTGAGCGTAGTCCCCCGCCGCGCGGCCACCTGCCTGGCTTCGGCGACTACCCGCTCCTCGATCGAAAGCGTCACGTTCATGAACACAGGATACGTGCGCACGTAGCATGTGTCCACAGTCGTCACCGAGCGGGGCTGCTTGCCGGCGATGCCGCCGGCCGACCCGCACGCGACCCGACCTGATACGCTCCAGCATTCTCCGGAGAGCGACCGCATGTCCGAGACCACCGGGAACGAACTGCTCGCCCGCCAGTTGAAGCGGGCCGGTGTCGACACCCTGTTCGGCGTCATCGCGGGACCCATGATCCAGGCCATGGGCGCGGCCCATCGCGAAGGGATCCGTTTCATCGGGTGCCGGCACGAGATGAACGCCTGTTTCATGGCCTCCGCGTGGGCCTACATCAAGCGCAAGCCCGGCATCGTCGCCGTGGGCAGCGGTCCCGGCATGACCAACACCGTGACGCCGCTGTATGTCGCGACCGCGAGCGGGATGCCGCTCACGGTGCTCGGGGGTTCGTTTCACGCCCCGCTCACGGGCCTCGGCACGTTCCAGGAGGCGGACCAGATGGCGTTCGCCCGGCCGGCGGCCAAGTGGCTCGCGCAGGCGCACCAGACCCGTGAGATACCCCACCTGCTGCACCTGGCCCTCGGGCAGTCCGTGACCGGGAGGCCCGGCGGGACGTACCTCGACCTGCCGAACAACGTGATCCAGGGCAAGGTCGATGCGTCGAAGGTCCGCTACCGCGACCAACCGCTGCGGATCGACAAGCCCCGGCCCGCGCCGGACGCCATCGAGCGGCTGGCGGACCTGCTCGCCCATGCGGAGCGGCCCCTGCTGATCCTGGGGAAGGGCGCGGCCTGGTCGGACGCGGGACCCGCGATCCAGAAGCTCGTGGACCGGGGCATCCCCTACCTCACGTCGCCGATGGCGCGCGGCACGCTCCCCGACGATCAACCGGGATTCATGAAC
>JAJDTI010000026.1 GCA_022827245.1 Pseudomonadales bacterium
TCCTCGCCGGCGAAGGCCAGCGTGCGTCCGTCCACGGTGTAGACGCTGCAGCCGATGACTTCGTCGAACGCCACGATGCGGTTGACGAGGTTCCCCAGGGCGATGCGGTCCTGCTGGAGCACGGACGGCAGGGCGAGTTGCGCGGTCGTCTCCGCCAGCGTGCCGCCGAACTGGTCCATGCGCGCGCCGGCGCGGTCGACGACGGCGCGGCCCACGGATCCGACGA
Source organism: Pseudomonadales bacterium (assembly GCA_022827245.1). Lineage (GTDB taxonomy): Bacteria > Pseudomonadota > Gammaproteobacteria > Pseudomonadales > Azotimanducaceae > VXNE01. Next base: position 227 of record JAJDTI010000026.1, read on the forward strand.
CGATCAGGGCGGCGACGAGGAAGCTCCCGAGGCTGATCCAGCCGACGGCGAGCACGCCGCGCTCCTCGCTGCCGCCATGCGTGCCCGGCCCTGGTTGTTTGACGATCCTGGCGAGAGGGCGTAGCGTCAAAACGAGAGCGCGGCCTGGTGGCGGATGGGTGGCGGGTGGCGGATTCCGATCCGAGCGAGATTCTGCTGGTAAACGTCTCCGGGCAAGACAAGCCCGGGCTGATGGCCATGTTGACATCGACGCTCGCCCGTTATCAAGCACGCGTGCTCGACATCGGGCAGGCGGTGATCCACGAGGAACTGAACCTCGGCATGCTCGTCCAGGTGGCCGGCGGCGGGGACGAGGGCGATGTGCGCCGGGAACTGCTCCACGCCGCGCGGCAGATGGGCGTCAACGCCCGTTTCGAGCGCGTGACGCCAGAGGGATACCGCGACTGGGTCGCGAACCAGGGCAAGTCCCGCTACATCGTCACCCTGCTCGCGAACGGGATCAGCGCGGAACAGCTCGCCAGCGTCACGCGCATCATCGGCCAGCGTGGACTCAACATCGACTCCGTACGGCGCCTGTCGGGACGCGTACCGCTCGACGGGGTGGCGGATGCCGCCCGCGCGAGCGTCGAGATGTCGGTGCGCGGTCCGCGATCGGACCAGCGGGAGCTGAAGGAAGCGCTGTTCCTCGCCGCGGGAGAGCTGACGTTCGACTTCAGCGTCCAGGAAGACTCGGTGTACCGCCGCAACCGGCGGCTCGTCGTGTTCGACATGGACTCCACCCTGATCAATGCGGAGGTGATCGACGAACTGGCCGCGCGCCACGGCGTGGGCGCCGAAGTGGCCGGCATCACGAGGGCGGCCATGCACGGCGAACTGGACTTCGAGGAGAGCCTGCGCCGACGGGTGCGGCTGCTCGAGGGCCTGCCGCAACGGGTGCTCGCCGAAGTGGCCGAGTCGGTCTCCGTGACGGAGGGTACGCGCCGGCTGGTCAACTCGCTGCGGCAACTCGGCTATCGCACGGCGATCGTTTCCGGCGGCTTCGACTATGTCGGCCGCCGGCTGCAGAAGGCGCTCGGGATCGACCACGTGTTCGCCAACTCCCTGGCCATCGAGGACGGGCGGTTGACCGGCGCGGTGACGGGCGAAGTGATCGGCGCGGAGCGGAAGGCGGACATCCTGGCCGGCCTCTGCGCGCGGGAGGGGATCTCCCTGGAGCAGGCGATCGCGATCGGGGACGGCGCGAACGACCTGCCGATGCTGACGGCGGCGGGCCTCGGCGTCGCGTTCCACGCCAAGCCGGCGGTGCGCGAATCCGCGGGTCACGCGATCTCGAACTTCGGGCTGGACAGCGTGCTCTACCTGCTCGGGTTCTCGGACCGGGAGATCGCGGAGACCCAGTAGCGTTCCCGGGTCGGCGCTGACGTATCATCGCCGGCGTTCCGTCCCTCGAGAGCGCACACGGTGGCGACGTACGCGACCAACGAGTTCCGCGCCGGCCTCAAGGTCCTGCTGGAAGGGGATCCCTGCACGATCCTCGAGAACGAGTTCGTCAAGCCGGGCAAGGGCAAGGCGTTCAACCGGGTCAAGTTCCGGAACCTCAAGACCGGGCGCGTGTGGGAGCGCACGTTCAAGAGCGGCGAGACGATCGAGGCCGCGGATGTCCTGGAATTCTCCATGGAGTACCTCTACACCGACGGCGAGTTCTGGCACTTCATGAAGACGGACGGAAGCTACGAGCAGTTCGCGGCCGGCGCGGCGGCGGTGGGCGAGACGCAGCCCTGGCTGAAGGAGCAGGAGGTCTACGGCGTCACCCTGTGGGCGGGCGACCCGATTTCGGTCACGCCGCCCAATTTCGTCGAGCTCGAGGTGACCGAGACGGACCCGGGCCTCAAGGGGGACACCGCCCAGGGCGCCACGAAGCCCGCGACCTTGTCCACCGGGGCCACGATCCGGGTGCCGCTCTTCGTCAACCAGGGCGACGTGCTGCGCATCGACACCCGGACCGGGGAATACGTCAGCCGCGCGCAGGGCTAGACGATGACGGACTGGCGCCCGTCCTGCACCCTGGACGTCCTGGCGACGCGGGCGGACATGCTCGCGGAGACGCGGTCGTTCTTCGCCGCGCGCGAGGTCATGGAGGTGCAGACGGCCGCGCTGGCCGCGCACGGCGTCACGGACCCGGCCATCGAGAGCATGCGGACCGCCGACGGCCGCTACCTGCAGACGTCGCCCGAGTTCCAGATGAAGCGCCTGCTCGCGGCGGGAGCGCCTTCGATCTACCAGGTCGGCCCGGTGTTCCGCGCGGGGGAAGCGGGGCGCTGGCACAACCCCGAGTTCACGATGATCGAGTGGTACCGGGTCGGCCTCGACGGGGAAGCGTTGATGCGGGAGGTCGCGGACCTGGTCGACGCGCTGCTCGGCCCGTCCGACTACGACCGGCGCGCCTATGTCGACCTGGTCGGCGTCCCGGTCGACTCGACGCCCGAGGACGAACTGGACCTCCGGATCAGCGACGCCATCGCGAAGCTTAAGCCGGCGCGCGTGTTCGTCACGGAGTACCCCGCCCCCCAGGCGGCCCTGGCGCGGATCGAGGGAGGCGTGGCGTCGCGTTTCGAACTGGTCGTCGACGGCGTGGAAGTCGCGAACGGCTACCACGAGTTGCGCGACGCGGACGAACTCCGCCGGCGCATGCTCCGCGACAACGCCCTGCGCCGGGAACAGGGCCTGGCCGAGATACCGCTCGACGAGGCGTTCCTGGCGGCCCATGCGCACGGTTTGCCGGACTGCGCGGGCGTGGCGGTTGGATTCGACCGCCTCGTCGCGCTGAAGCTCGGCGCGGAGAGCCTCGCGGCGGTGATGCCCTTCCCGGTGGAGCGCGCCTGACGGTTGTTAACGCCCCATCGCTTCCCGGGAGAGGAATATCGGGAACTCCTCCCGCAGGCGTCGGTCGACGTCGTCGCTGACGTGGCGCGGTACGTGACGGGCGAGAAGCTCCCGGGTCTTCTCGTTGGCCTGCTCCAGCAGCACCGGCTTGCCCAGCTCCTCCCAGACCGTCGGGCTGTTGCGGTCGCTGAAGTCCGGGTAGATGTACTCGCTCTGCATCACCTGCAGGGTGTTGTTGGAACCCAGGTAATGGCCTTCCCCGCCGCAGCAGATCCGTTCGATCTCGTCGAAGCTCAGGGTGTCGGCGTCCACTTCGATCCCGCGGGCGATGCGTCCGACCGCGCCCAGGATGTCGTTGTCGAGCAACAGGCTCTCCGGGCACGCGCCGAGCAGGCTCGCGTACATGCCGGCGGACTCGTAGACGATGTTCGCCCCTGACAGCGCGGCCGAGAGCACGGTTGCCGCGCGCTCCGCGCCGGCCTGGAAGTCCGGGAACTTGGCGTCGCTCATGCCGCACGCCGTGCCGAAGGGCAGGTCGAAGTGGTTGCCGACCTGGGCGCAGGCGGCGGACAGCAGGCCCTGTTCCGGGGAGCCTCCGCTCATCGCCCCGGTACGCAGGTCCGAGACGAAGGGCCACGCGCCGAGGATCGCCGGGGCGCCGGGTTCGATCGCGTTCACGTAGACCAGCCCGCCGAGACACTCCGCCCAGGCTTGGGAGACCGTCCCGGCCAGGTAGGCCGGCGCGGTCGCGCCGGCCTGGGCCGCCGACAGCAGCAGTACCGGCATGCCGCCCTGCACCGCCACCCGCAGGCATTCGAGGGCATCGGTGGCGAACTTCAACGGCGGGACGACGAAGCAGTTGGACTGGCTGACGAAAGGCCGCGCCCGCCACTCGGCCTCGCCGCCGGCGATGGTGTGCAGCATCTCGAGGCTTTTTTCCAAGTGCTGGTACAGGGTCCAACTGGAACCGACGTGCTTGCGGGTGCCCATCACCGAGCAGTAGAGCGTGTTGATGTCCAGGGCGTAGTTGTCGGCGATGTCGCGCGGCACGCAGGTCCGCTGAAACATGTGGATGTGCTCGCAGGCGTCGGTGATGCGCGCCATGTCGTACAGGTCCTGCGCCTCGGAGTCCCGGTACAGGCCGTTCTCCGGGTCCGCCACCATGACCGCGGCGCCGGCGGTGGAGAAGTGGACCCGGGTGCCGCTCAGGTCCAGGTCCCACTGCGGGTCCTGGCCGTGCAGCACCAGGTTCCGGCGGGCTTGCCCCAGCGTCCGTTCCACCACGCTTCTCGGCATGCGCAGGCGCCCGTCGTCGCCGAGCACGGCGCCGACCGCCGTGCAGGTCTCGATGCAGTGCGGCGTGGCGTCGGCAAAGCCGACCTGGTCTAGGATCCTGAAGGCGTTCTCCGCGATGGCGGCAACGCCATCCGCCGAAAGGGGCTGGAACTGTCCGCCGGTCTGCCCGGGCCGAACCGGCTTGACCGCTTCCGCCAGGGGTGCGGCGCGCTCCGCCTGGCGCGCCCGTCTACCGCCCGATCGTCGAGGCATGGCGTCCTCCGTGGTGTCGTGTCGTCAAACTGATTTCGATGGCAGTGCCTTCCTTCTCGAGCGTCGGCCCTGCAATGGCGCCGACCGCTTCGGGACGGTCGTGTCGGGGAGCCCCGCCCGGTCGGGGAACAGCTCGCCCAGGCGGGTCAACGCGTGCGTCCCATGGGGTATCGCCATGGCGTCGACGAAGTACTCCTGGAACTTCGGCTCGATGGCCGTTTCCACTTTCTCCACGCGCTTGACCAACGCCTCGATCTCGCGCCGGGAGGCCTTGTTCAGCAGGGCGATCCTGGCGCCGTGGCCGGCCGCGTTGCCGGCGGCCGAGACCGCATCGGGCGCGCAGTCCGGAATCATGCCGAGGGCCATCGCGTAGCGCACGTCGATGTGGCTGCCGAAGGCGCCGGCTAGGCGTATCCGGTCCACCGAGTCCACTTCCAGCCGGTCCATCAGGAGCCTGATGCCGGCGTGCAGCGCCGCCTTGGCAAGCTGGATCTGGCGGACGTCGGTCTGCGTGACGATGACCTTCTCCCCATGGATTGCGAAGGAGAACGTGCGGCCGTCGGGGACCAGGCGAGGCGTGCGGCTCGCCTGATCGCCGTCGATCACGCCGTCGCCGGTCAGGATGCCCGCGAGCCACATCTCCACCACCGCCTCGATGATCCCGGAACCGCAGATGCCGGTGACGCCCTGCGCCGGCAGCGCGTCGCCGAATCCCGGCTCGTCCGACCAGAGGTCCGAGCCGATCACCCGAACGCGGGTCTCGAGGGTGGTCGGGTCGATCCGCACCCTCTCGATGGCGCCAGGCGCGGCGCGCTGTCCGGCGCTCACCTGGGCGCCTTCGAAGGCCGGCCCCGTCGGGCTCGAGCAGGCCAGCAACCGCCGGTCGTTGCCCAGTACGATCTCCGCGTTGGTGCCGATGTCCACCAGCAGGCTCACCGCCCCGCTGCGATGGGGTTGCTCGCCGAGCATCACGCCGGCCGTATCGGCGCCGACATGACCGGCGATGCAGGGCAGCGCGTAGGCCACGGCGCCGGGATTGACTTCAATGCCAAGGTCCCGCGCCGGCAGGTCGACGGACTCCTCCACCGCCAGCGCGAAGGGCGCGCCGCCGAGTTCTACCGGGCTGATGCCGAGGAGCAGGTGATGCATGATCGGGTTGCACACGAAGGTCAGGCCGAGGATGTCCCGCGGGTCGACCCCGGCGTCCGCCGCGGTGCCGGCCACGAGTTCGTTGACGGCCCTGCGCACCTCCCGGGTCAGCTCGTCGCTGCCTTCGGGGTGCATCATGACGTGGGAGACCCGGCTCATCAGGTCCTCGCCGAAGCGGATCTGGGGGTTCATCATCCCGTTCGAACGGAGCACGTCTCCGCTGCCGAGGTCGCACAGGTGGGCGGCGATGGTGGTGGAACCGACGTCTATCGCCACACCGTGGACGGACTCCTTGAAACCCGGCCAGACGGCGAGGATCTCCGCGTCCTGGTGCACGGCGACCGTCACGGACCACTCGCCGGCGCGCAACACGCCCTGCAGGTCGGGCAGCAACGCCGCCGGAAACTCCGTGCGCAGGCCCCATTGCGCGTGCAGCGCGTCGAGGAGGCGGGTCAGGTCGCTGCCGGATTCCCCGAGATCCGCGGGCGCCACGTCCACCAGGTAGAGACGGATCACCGGGTCCAGGCGAATGGGCCGCGGGTCCGCGGCCTTGCGTACGACCTGGCGGTGCACCTGGCTTTCCGGCGGCACGTCGATCAGGAGGTCGCCCTCGATGACGGCCTGGCAACTCAGGCGGTGGCCTGGCGCGAGCGGCCGGTTGCGCTCGCCGAAGCGGGTCTCGACGGCGCCGGCGGGGGACAGGTGCTCCGGCCCGGAGACGATGCCGTGCTTGGGAAAGTCGCCTTCGCCGCACACGACCCGGCAACGCCCGCAGAGTCCCCGGCCGCCGCAGATGGAGGCGATGTCCACGCCCAGTTCCCAGGCCGCCTGCAGCAGCGGCTTGCCGAGCGGAAACCGGCCGCGGCGCCCGGACGGCGTGAAGACGACCCGGGCCTGGCGTTCGGCTTGCGTTTCCATGCCGGTGGAGGCCCCTGGGGATCAGCCGCGCCGGCGACGCCGGGGGCGGTCCCGCCGGTTGGCTCGCGTCGCCCCGGGCGGCCCGGGTTCGCGATACTTGTCGATCCAGCGCCCGCAATCGGGGTCCTTGCCCATCATGACGTCGGCGCCGAGCACCGCCTGCATGACCTGGTCATGCAGCGGGTTGGTGATCGCGGACGTCATGCCGGCGCCGATCGCCATGGTCAGGAAGGCGCTGTTGATGCCGTTCCGGTTGGGCAGCCCGAAACTCACGTTGGACGCGCCGCAGGTGGTGTTGACCTTGAGTTCGGCGCGCAGGCGGCCGACGAGGCGCATGACCTGCCGGCCGGCGGAGTTGATCGCCCCGATGGGCATCACCAACGGATCGACCACCACGTCGCCGGGCGGGATGCCATGGTCCTGCGCCCGTTCGACGATCTTCCTGGCCACCTCGAAGCGCACGTCCGGGTCCTCGGAGATTCCGGTTTCGTCGTTGGAGATGGCGACCACGGCGGCCCCGTGCCGGGCGACCAGCGGCAGCACCGATTCGAGCCTCTCCTCCTCGCCGGTGACCGAGTTGACCAGCGCCTTGCCCCGGTAGACCGAGAGGCCGGCCTCCAGCGCGGCGACGATGGAGGAATCGATGGAAAGGGGCACGTCGGTCACCGACTGCACCAGTTCGACGGCTTGGGCGAGGATGGCGGGTTCGTCCGCCAGCGGGATGCCGGCGTTGACGTCCAGCATGTGGGCGCCGGCGGCAACCTGCGCGAGGGCGTCGTCAACCACGCGGTGGTAGTCGCCGGACCGCATCTCCGCCGCCAGGGTCTTGCGTCCGGTGGGGTTGATGCGCTCGCCGATGACCACGAAGGGCCGCTCGAAGCCGATCACCACCTCCCGGCTCGCGGAAGCAACGACCGTGTCAGTCATGGCCTGAAACCGTGATTGCGGATGAGCGCCAGCAGCCGTGTGTCGGGATAGCCCGTTTCGACCCCCTCCGCCAACCGGTCGGCGAGCGCCTGCAGGTCCGTCTCCCCGTCTTCCGGGGAAGGCTCGATCGCCTCGCGCTCCCACTCGCTGATGTAGGCATCGGCGGTGTGCTTCCTGGCCCGCATGGCGGCGCGGTCGATGGCGTTCTGGAAGCGCGCGCTCAGGAGCACCTTGGCGCGCCTCCGGCCCTGCTTGACGATGATCTGTGACGGAATGTCGCGCCATCTGACCAGGATCGCGTCCACCGGATCAGCCCGCCGCGATCCGGACCACCCGGGTTTCCAGAGCGCCGTAGCCGGTGTGGACGTGGGTGAACTCGAGGCCCAGCCGGACCGCGGCCGCCCTGGCCCCGGCGAGGAGCTCCGGGTCGCGGGTCTGCGACAGGTAGGTCAGGCGCCGGTAGTTGCCGAAATAGTCGTCGAGCAGTTCCGGGTGCCGGTCGAGCCCCAGGGCTGCCGTGACGAAGCGATCGAAGGAACGCACCAGAAAGTCGGTCAGGTAGAACGTGCCCGGCTCGTCGTCGGCCAGGCGTTCGAAACGCTCGGCGCCGGCGAAGACCTCGTAGCAGTGCAGCCCGGGCAGGCGCTCCACGCCCGGATAGTCCTCGAGTACGCGGTCGATTCCGCCGTAACTGCCGCAATCGGCGTAGCCGACGAAGATGCGGCGATAGCTCTCTCGCCCGCGGGCGCCGCACGCGCGCTCGAGTTCGACCCGCAGGCGGGGCGCGATCGCTTCCGGACGCAGGTGCAGGGCCGGGTCCATGCAACGGATGCGCAGGTGGCCCCAGCCGTTGGCGCGCCGGATGGCGTGCAGTTCCCGGCCGAGAGCGCCGCACGCGATCACCAGGACGGCGTCGTCCCGGATGCCTGGCTGTGCCGCTTGCCCGTCGGTCCCGGTCATCACTGGTTGTGTCTCATGCGCATCAGCTCGGAGGCGGTCTCCACGGCGGTCGCGGCATCCCGGCAGTAGGCGTCGGCGCCCACCGCCGCGCCGAACTCCTCGTTCAACGGCGCGCCCCCGACCAGCACGATGTAGTCGTCGCGGAGGGATTGGGCGACCAGTGCGTCGATGACCACCTTCATGTACGGCATGGTCGTGGTCAGCAGGGCAGACATGCCGAGAATGTCGGGCCTGTGCTCGTCGAGCGCCGCCAGGAACTTCTCGACGTCGTTGTTGACGCCGATGTCGACGACCTCGAACCCGGCGCCCTCCATCATCATGCCGACGAGGTTCTTGCCGATATCGTGGATGTCGCCCTTGACGGTGCCGATCACCATCTTGCCCACCGGCTTCGCGCCCGTCTCGGCGAGCAGGGGCCGCAGGACGGCCATGCCGGCCTTCATGGCGTTGGCGGCCAGCAGCACTTCGGGCACGAACAGGATGCCGTCGCGAAAGTCGATGCCGACGATCTGCATGCCGCCGACCAGGGCGTCGTTCAGGACCTTGTCCGCCGGCCAGCCCCGTTCGAGCAGAATCTCCGTGCCCTCGACGATCTCGTCCCTGAGGCCGTCGTACAGGTCGTCGTGCATCTGTTCGACCAGTTCCTGGTCGTCGAGTTCGGAGAGGACGAGGTCGTCTTCCTGCTCTCCGGCCGCGCCTTTGCCGTCGCTCATGCAACTGCCTCCAGACACCAGGTTTTCCTGATGCGAAAGCCCGGCCGTTCCTGGCCGGAAGCCCGGTTCGGCGGCGAGTATAGGGGAGCCGAAAGGACGTCGGCGATACGATTCGCGACATGTCATACCACCAGGCGCGACCTCGGGCGCCGTGTCGTCTTTGGCCGGCATTTGCGTCGTCTCACGCCCGCCTTGCGTGTTGCCAGTCCACCCGAAAAGCCATGAGAATGCCGGCGGTAGGCACCTGCGGCTGGATGGCCCCTTGGACGATCAGGCTCGCATCGTCATTGTCGGCGGCGGCATCATGGGCGTGGGCCTGCTGTACCACCTGGCCGCGGAGGGGTGCGACGACGTCCTGCTGATCGAGAAGGGGGAGTTGACGTCGGGCTCGACTTGGCACGCGGCGGGTCAATGCCCGAACCTCGTCGGCAACTACAACCTCGCCAAGATCCACGAGTACAGCGTCTCCCTGTACCGGAAGCTGGAGCCGCTGACCGGCCAGGCGGTCGGCTGGCACGGTTGCGGCAGCGTGCGTTTCGCCCTCACCGAGCGGGATCTCGACTGGTTCCGCTATCTCCGGGGCATCGCCGCCAACGTCGGCTACCACATGGAGATCGTCGACGTCGAACAGATCTCGAGGCTCAATCCGTTCGTCTCGACCGAAGGCGTGCTGGCCGGCGCGTGGACCCGCGACGATGGTCACGCCGACCCGTCCGGTCTCTGCAACGCGATGGCGCGCGCGGCACGGGACCTGGGCGCCCGGATCGTGCGGCACAACCGCGTCACGGGCATCGACGCGCTGCCGGGCGGCGAATGGGAGCTGGTCACGGAGCAGGGTCGTGTCCGGGCCGAGACCGTGGTGAACGCGGCCGGCTGCTACGCCAGGCAGGTGGCGCGGATGGTGGGGACGGACCTCCCCATCATCAACATCCAGCACCACTACCTGGTCTCGGGTCCGGTGCCGGAACTGGCCGGGAGAAGCGAGGAACTCCCGGTGACGCGCGACCCCTACGCCTCCGCCTACCTGCGTCAGGAGCAGCAGTCGGGCCTGATCGGCATCTACGAGGGCGAAGGGCTCGCCGAAGCCTGGCCGCCGGACGGGCTGCCACCCTGGGACTCCGACAGCGAACTGTTCTCGGACGACCTCGAGCGCCTGATGCCGTGGCTCGGCCGCGCCATGGCCCGCATGCCGATCTTCGAACCGGCGGGGATCAGGCGCATCGTGAACGGGGCCATCTCCCACAGCCCCGACGGACTGCCGCTGCTCGGCCCCGTGGCCGGGCTGCGCAACTTCTGGCTCTGCTGCGGCTCCTCCTTCGGCATCGCGCAGGGCGCCGGGAGCGGCAAGTACCTCGCGCAATGGATGCTGCACGGCGACTCCGAGATCAACATGACCGGCTTCGATCCCCGGCGCTTCGGCGTGTTCGCCGACGCGGACTACATGGGGGGCAGGGGTCGCCAGGACTACGCCCGGACCTACGCCACGGCGCTGCCGGGGGAGGAACTGCCGGCGGCCCGCCGGTGCCGGACCAGCCCTCTCTACGACAAGCTGAAGGCGCAGGGCTGCGTGTATACCGAGACCTTTGGCTGGGAGCGCCCCCAGTGGTTCTCGGTCGACGGCCGCGAGGAGGAGTACAGCTTTCGCCACAACAACGTGTTCGAACTGGTGCGCGACGAGTGCGTGGCCGTGCGCGAGCGGGTCGGCGTCCTGGATCTCTCCGGCTTCGCGAAGTACGACGTGACGGGTCGCGATGCGCGCGCGATGCTCGATCGGCTGTGCGCGAACCGCTTGCCGCGGCGCAACAGGATCGCCCTCACGCACCTGCTCTCCGAAGGCGGCCGCATCGCCGCGGAAGTGACCGTCACCTGTCTCGACGACGACGCCTTCTACGTGCTGTCCGCCGCGGGCGCCGAGCTGCGCGACCTGGACCACCTCGAGCACGGCCGGCGCCCGGGCGAACAGGTGCGCGTCGACAACGTGACGGATGGTCGCGGCGTGCTGGTGCTGACAGGGCCGCGGGCCCGGGACGTGCTGGCCCGGCTCACGGACGCGTCCCTGGACAACAGCGCCTTCCGCTGGCTGGCGGCCAGGGAGATCGACATCGCCGGAATGCCGGTGCGCGCGCTGCGGGTGAGCTACGTCGGCGAACTCGGCTGGGAACTGCACCCTGCCATGGAACATATGGAGACGCTTTACGGCGCGCTCAAGGAAGCCGGGGCGGAGTTCGGCATCCGCGACTTCGGCCTCTACGCGGTCAACAGCATGCGGCTGGAGAAGGCCTACCGGAGCTGGGGCGCGGAACTGACCAACGAAGTCACCATGATCGACGCGGCCATGGATCGTTTCATCAAGTTCGACAAGGGCGACTTCACCGGCCGGGAAGCGACCCTGCGGCAGCGGGACCGGGCGTTGCAGCTCATCTACTTCAGCCTGGAGGCCGGCGACGCCGACGTCCTGGGCGGCGAGCCGATCTTCGCCGGCGACCAGTGCGTCGGGGTGACCACGACCGGCGGCTACGGCCACTTCGTACGCCAGAGTCTCGGCTTCGGTTACGTCCCGCCGTCGCTCTCGGAACCGGGCACGGCGCTGACCGTCGAGGTGCTCGGCCAGCGGCGGCGGGTGACGATACTTAAGGACCCGGTCTACGATCCGGCCAACCTCCGGCTGCGCGCATGACGGCCCGGCCCGAGCGCTTCAAACGCCCCGAGCGCCCCGAGGACCTGCCGCGCCGCGCCGGCGTGGTCGTGATCGGCGGCGGCGTCATCGGCTGCTCGGTGGCCTATCACCTGGCGCGGGCCGGGGTCCCGGACGTGGCCCTGCTCGAGCGCCGGCAGCTCACGTCCGGCACCACCTGGCACGCGGCGGGACTGGTGGGGCAGCTTCGCACGTCCATCAACATGACCGAGCTTGCGCGTTACACCAGCGAGCTCTACCGCCGCCTCGAGGCCGAGACCGGCCAGGCCACCGGCTACCGGCGCTGCGGTTCCATCTCCATCGCCACCGACGAGGAGCGGTTCGAGGAACTCAAGCGGAGCGCCTCGATGGCGAAGGTGTTCGGGCTGGAGGTGAACGTGGTCACCCCGGCGGACATCGCGTCGCGGGTTCCGCTGCTGCATACCGCGGACGTGCTCGGCGGCATTCACATTCCTTCGGACGGCTACGCCAACGCGGTGGACGTCACCAACGCCCTGGCCAGGGGCGCCCGCGCCGCCGGTGCGCGCATCTTCGAGAACCTGCCGGTCACGGCCATCCGTACGGCGGGGGGCAGGGTAACCGGCGTGACCACCGAACACGGCGACATCGACGCGGATTGCGTGGTGTTGTGCACCGGCATGTGGACCCGGGAGCTTGCGGCGACGGTCGGCGTGAACGTGCCCCTGCACGCGTGCGAGCACTACTACGCCCTGTTCGAGTCGGTCGCGGGGCTGGATGCGGATTTCCCGGTCGTGCGCGACTACGACGCGTGCACCTACTACAAGCATGACGCGGGCCGGCTCCTCGTCGGCGCCTTCGAGCCCCACGCGCGTCCCTGGGGCATGGAGGGCATCCCCGAGGACTTCTGTTTCGACGAGATCGCCGGCAGCTTCGATCACTTCGGGCCCATCCTCGAGCAGGCGATGGTGCGCGTCCCGGCGCTGGGATCCGCCGGGCTCTCGACCTTCTTCTGCGGGCCGGAGAGTTTCACCCCGGACGTGCGCTATCACGTCGGCAAGGCGCCGGAGCTCGACAACTGCTTCGTGGCGGCGGGGCTGAACTCGATCGGCCTGCAATCGGCCGGCGGCGTCGGGCGGGTGATCACGGAGTGGATCCGCCTCGGCCACCCGCCGTCCGACCTGTGGGAAGTGGACGTGCGCCGCAATCACCCCTTCCAGCGCAACCGGAAGTACCTGCGCGAACGGGTCTCGGAGAGCCTGGGCCTGCTGTACGCCACGCACTATCCCCATCGCCAGTACGAGACCGCCCGGGGCGTCCGCAGGTCGCCGCTCCACGACAGGCTGCGGGCCGTCGGGGCGTGCCACGGCGAGGTCGCGGGGTGGGAGCGGCCCAACTGGTACGCGCCGGAGCCGGGCGGGGCGCGCTACGAGTACAGCTATGGAAGACAGAACTGGTTCGAGCACTCCGCCGCCGAACACCGTGCCGTGCGCGAGCGGGTGGGGCTCTTCGACCTGTCCTCCTTCGCCAAGTTCCGGGTGCAGGGCGCCGACGCCGCGCGGGTGCTGAACCACGTCTGCGCCAACGACGTGGACGTGCGCCCCGGCCGCATCGTCTACACACAGTGGCTGAACGCACGTGGCGGCATCGAAGCGGACCTCACCGTCACCCGGCTCGCGGAGGACGACTACCTGGTCGTCACCGCCGCGGCCACGGAAGTGCGGGACTTCGACTGGCTGCGGCGGCACGTGCCGGCCGACGCCCGCTGCGTGCTGACCAACGTGACGTCGGCCATGGGCGTGCTCTCGATCATGGGGCCGAACGCGCGGGCCCTGCTGCAGTCGCTGACCCCGAACGATCTCTCGCACGAGGCGTTCCGCTTCGCCCACAGCCGGGAGATCGAGCTCGGGTACGCGCTGGTGCGCGCCTCCCGGATCACCTACGTCGGCGAACTCGGTTGGGAGCTCTACATCCCCACCGAGTTCACCACCGGCGTCTACGACACCATCGTCGCCGCGGGCGAACCCTTCGGCCTGGCCCACGCCGGCTATCACGCGCTGGACTCGCTGCGTATCGAGAAGGCCTACCGGCACTGGGGCCACGACATCACCGACGAGGACTCGGCGCTGCAGGCGGGCCTCGACTTTGCCGTGAAGATCGACAAGCCGGGCGGCTTCATCGGGCGGGAGGCGCTGCTCCGGGAGAAGGAGGCGGGCCCGGACAGGCGGCTGCTGCAGTTCCGGCTGACGGACCCGGAGCCCCTGCTCTACCACAACGAACCGATCTGGTACGGGGACACGCTGGTGGGTTACGTCAGGTCCGGCGCCTACGGCCACACCCTCGGCGGCGCCATCGGCCTCGGCTACGTCGACACCGCCAGGGCGCCGGACCCGGGGGACGGAGGCTTCAGCATCGAGGTAGCTGGCGACCGGATTCCCGCGGAGGCTTCGTCCACGCCGATGTACGATCCCGGCAACAGGCGCATCCGCTGCTGACGGTACGCTGTCAGAGCGTGCCGAGGGTCTCCCCCATCCGCACGGGCATGCCTGCCGACAGGTCCTCCCGAAGTGAGACCCTGTCTGGCGGCAACAGCACGATGACGGTGGACCCGAGCAGGAAACGTCCGATCTCCGCGCCGCGGTCGAAATACCCGGATGCGGCCTGCAATCGCAGCGTCCGGTAGGGGGACCGGGGGCCGTCCCAGACGGTTTCGATACTGGCGACGATCAGGGCGCCGACGAACACGAGGACGAACTCGTCGAACACGCACACGAGCCGTTCGTTCCGGGCGAAGAGTCCCGGGACGGCCTCGGCGGTGCGGTCGTTGACGGAGAAGAGCCGCCCAGGGACTTCGATGGTCCGGCGCAGCGTGCCGGCGGCCGGGGCGTGGACGCGGTGGTAGTCCCGGGGCGAGAGATAGATCGTGAAGAAGGTGCCGCCGTCGCAGAATTCCGCTAGGGTGGGGTCCGCCAACAGGCTGGACGCGGAGAAGTCACGGCCCTTCGCCTGCAGGATGCGGCCGTCGGCGATCCGGCCGAACTGGCTGAGATAGCCGTCCGCCGGGCTCACGACGGCATCGGACGCATCGGGCATCGGCCGGGCGTCCGCGCGGAGGGCCCGGGTGAAGAACGCGTTGAAGGAACGGTAGCTGTCGAGGGTGGGCGTCGCCGCTTCGCCCAGGTTGACGCGGTAGTGGCGGGCGAAGGCGCGGATCAGCGGCCTCGCCACCAGGCTGTGCTCGCAGCGCGCCGCCCATCCGGCGACTCGCGAGATGACCCCTTTCGGGAGGGCGTACTGGAGCGCCGCGAAGGCGTTCAACGTTCGACCGGAGTGTCCGCGCGGTTGCCCCACTCGGACCACGACCCGTGATAGGCGCGAATCCGCGGGAAGCCGAGCAGGCGCGCCGCCATGTAGGTGAGCCCGGAGCGATGGTGGGTCTGGCAGTGCGTGATCACGTCGCGGTCCCGGGTGATGCCCCGGGCCGCCAGGCGGGCTTCGAGGTCTCCGACAAGGGCGAGACCGCGTTCCCGGTCCATGAGCTCGAGCCAGTCGAGGTGCACGGCGCCCGGGATGTGCCCGTTGCGCGCGGCGGTCCGCTTGAGGCCGGCGTACTCTTCCGCGCTGCGGCAGTCCCAGATCAGGGTGTCCGGGACTTCCAGCGCCGCGACGACCTCTTCCAACTCGGCGACGGGCCGACGGTCGAGGTCGAAGTCCAGGTCCGAGGCGACGGGTGCGACCGGCGCGTCGGAGAACGGCAGGCCCGCCGCGGCCCACGCGTGCATGCCCCCGTCGAGATAGCACCAGTCGGTGTGTCCGATGACGTCGAGGGTCCAGGCGAGACGGCCGGCCCAGCCGCCGCCCTCGTCGTCGCAGGTCACCACGGCGCGGTCCGGAGTGAGCCCCACCCGGCGGAACAGGGCGCGCAGCGCGTCGCGCGACGGCAGCTTGCCGACCGCCGGAGGCTCGCCCTGGATGAGGTCCGCGGGGGCGATGGGCACGGCGCCGGGGAGGTGCGCCCGGGCGTAGACCTGCGGCGCCGTGACCTGGAGGACGAGCAGGTCCTCGGTCTGCAAGCGTTCGTATAGCGCGGTGGGGGAAATGGTCGCCGGCGTGATCACGTCGCTGCCCCGCGTGGGGTCATGGCGGGCGGATGATATATGCTGTCCCAGGCGATTGCCTGCGTGCGCCGACCGCGGAAGAGGGCGCTCTCCCATGACGACGAATCTCGTCTGGATGGACCTCGAGATGACGGGCCTCGACGTCGAGGTGGACGGCATCATCGAGATCGCCACCGTCGTCACGGACGCCGAACTCGAGATCGTCGCGGAGGGCCCGACCCTGGCCATCGCCCAGCCGGAGTCGATGCTCGCCGGCATGGACGACTGGAACGTCACCCACCACACGGCGTCCGGCCTGCTGGAGCGCGTACGCCGGGAGGGGGTGGCCCTGGTGGAGGCCGAGGCGCAGACCCTGTCCTTCGTCGAGGCGTACGTCGGCGAAGGCGAGTCCCCGCTCTGCGGCAATTCCATCTGGCAGGACCGCCGCTTCCTCGCCAGGTACATGCCGATCCTCGAGGGCTACCTGCACTACCGCAACATCGACGTGTCGAGCGTCAAGCAGTTGGCGCGCCTGTGGCGGCCCGACCTCGCGGACCGGGTGGTCAAGTCGGGCGCGCATGTTGCGCTCGCCGACATCCGCGAGTCGATCGACGAACTGCGCTTCTACCGGAAGCACTTCCTGCGCGGTCCCTGAGACCTCACGCCACGCCGCGGAGTCGGGCCAGCGCCCAGTCGATGTGTTCGCGGACCATCGGGTCCGCGCCGGCGCGACGCTCCTCGAGCCGGGAGACGAGGTCCGGAGCGGGCGCCGCGTTGCCGGCGGCCACCGCGAGGTTGCGGACCCACTGCCGGTAGTTGATGCGCCGCTGCGCCATGCCCTCGGTGCGCGCCAGGAAGGTCGCCTCGTCCCACCCGAGGAGGTCGGCGATGCGGGCGGCGTCGAGGCCGTGCCGCGGCGCGAAGTCGGCCTCGGCGGACTTCTTCGCGTAGCGGTTCCAGGGACAGACGACCTGGCAGTCGTCGCAGCCGAAGATCCGGCTGCCGACCGCCTCCCGCAACTCCGGCGGGATCGCCGCTTCGCTCTCGATGGTGAGGTAGGAGATGCAGCGCCGGGCGTCGAGTTGACGGGGCCCGACCAGCGCGTCGGTCGGGCAGACCTTGAGGCACGCCCGGCAGGCCCCGCATTGGTCAGACGCGGCCCTCTGCGTGGTGGGAAGCGGCAGGCTCGTGTAGATCTCGCCGAGAAAGAACAGGGACCCGGCCTCTTCGTTCAGGAGCAGCGTGTTCTTGCCGATCCAGCCGAGGCCCGCTTTCTCCGCCAGGGGCTTCTCCAGGACCGGCGCGGAGTCGGTAAAGGCGCGGTATCGACCGCCGGCGCGTTGGTCGATGCGTCGCGCGAGCCGGACCAGCCGGCGGCGGACCGTCTTGTGGTAGTCGCGCCCGAGCGCGTAGCGGGAGACGTACGCGGTGTCGGCCCCGGGGGCGGGAATCGCCGGCACGGCGTCGGTCAGGTAGTCCATGCGGGCGGAGATCACGCGCACCGTGCCCTCGTGGAGGCGCTCCGGACGCAGGCGCTTGTCCACGTTGCGGGCCATGTAGCCCATGGAGCCGTGGAGCTTGCGCGACAGCCAGCGGCGCATGTCCGGCGCGTAGTCCGAGAGGTCGGTGTCGGTGATGCCGACCGCCGCGAAACCGAGTTCGCGCGCCCAGGTTTCGATGTCGCTGGCGAGCCGGGCGAGGTCCATGGCAGCTATAATTGGTGGATGCGCGGCCGGGACAGAGTCTACACGGCGGCCGAAGTCCGGGAGCTGGACCGGACCGCGATCGAGGATCGCGGCATTCCGGGTATCGCGCTGATGAAACGCGCCGGCCGGGCCGTGTTCGACGAAGTGCGCCGCCGCTGGCCCACCGCCCGTTCCCTCTCCGTGATCTGCGGCTCCGGCAACAACGCCGGGGACGGGTACATCGTCGCCGGCCTGGCGGAAGAAGCGGGCCTCGACACGAGCCTCCTGCAGGTCGGGGACACGGGGAAGCTCCGGGGTGACGCGGCGCGGGCGAGGGACTGGGCGCTGTCCGTGGGCGTCGTCACCTCGCGCTTCGCGGATTCCGCCGAACTGACTGGGGACGTGGTCGTCGACGCGCTCCTCGGCACCGGCGTCACGGGCGCCGTGCGGCCGGACCATGCCGCGGCGATCGAGTGCATCAATGCGGCGGGGAATGCGGCGGGGAATGCGGCCGGGCGCCCGGTGGTGGCCGTCGACCTGCCGAGCGGAATCTCCGCGGACACGGGCGCGGTGCTGGGCAAGGCCGTGCGCGCCACGGTGACGGTCACGTTCATCGGGCGCAAGGTGGGGCTCTTCACGGGCGCGGGCGTGGACCACGCAGGAGACGTGGTCTTCGACAGCCTGGGCGTGCCCGAGGACATCTACGGCGCGGCATCCGGGTTGCGCGTCCTGTCGCCGCCGGCGCCCCGGAACCGCGCCCGCTCCGCGCACAAGAACCAGTTCGGCCACGTTCTCCTGATCGGCGGCGACCGCGGCATGGGAGGTGCCCCGCTGCTCGCGGCCGAGGCGGCGTTCCGGACGGGAGCGGGGCTCGTGAGCATGCTGACCCGCCCGGAGCATTGCGCCGGGGTCCTCGCGCGTCGACCGGAAGTCATGGTCCGGGGCGTCTCGGAGGGCGACGAGGTGGAGGAACTGCTCGTCGCCTGCACGGTGATCGGGGTGGGACCGGGCCTGGGGCGTGGAAGCTGGGGCCGTGCGCTGCTCGCCCGGGCGCTCGCGGCCGGCAAGCCCCTGGTCATCGACGCGGACGGTCTCAACCTGCTCGCGGAGGACGGGGCCGAGGCGTCGCCGGCGAGCGTCATGACGCCCCACCCCGGCGAGGCGAGCCGGCTGCTGGGCGAGGAACGCATCACGGACCGCGCGGCGGCGGCGCGCGCGTTGTCGGGACGCTTCGGCAACGTCGTCGTACTGAAGGGCGCCGGCACCCTCGTCGCCGAGGCGGGCGAACTGCGGGGCATCTGCATCGACGGGAACCCCGGACTCGCGACGGCCGGCAGCGGCGATGTCCTCACGGGCGTGGTCGCGGGCCTCGCGGCCCAGGGGCTTTCCCTCGGGGAGGCGGCCGAGGCCGGCGTGTGTCTGCACGCGACGGCGGGAGACGCGGCGCGCCAACGGCTGGCCCCACGACCCCTCGTCGCGATGGACATCGTGGATAACCTGTGGTTGAGCCCGGCCGATGCGGCTTGAGTTGCGCGACGAGGCGGAGACCCTCCGCTGGGGCGCGTCCTTCGCGGACGGTCTCGACCGGGAACTCGTGTTCCTCCGCGGTGACCTCGGGGCCGGCAAGACGACCCTCGTACGGGGCATCCTGCGGGGTCTCGGACACCGCGGCGCGGTGAAGAGCCCCACCTACACGTTGCTCGAACCCTATGAGTTCGAGGGTCGCAGCATTTATCATTTCGACTTCTACCGGATCGAAGATCCGGAGGAGTTGTCCTTCATCGGAATCGACGAACTGTTGTCCGATGCGGCGCTGAAACTGGTGGAGTGGCCGGAACGGGCCGGCGGGCGCTTGCCCGTCCCGGACCTGGAACTGGTGCTCACGATCGCGGGCGAGGGCAGGTTGCTTGAACTCGTCGATCGTCGTTAACCGCCACCGGTGCGCCCGGTTCCTGGTGGCCGGGCTTGTGCTTCTTTGGCCGGGGGCCGCGGGCGCTGGCACGGGCGCCGCCAGCGCCGCGGAACTCGAGCGTATCCGCATGCACCAGGCGCCGGACCACACGCGCGTCGTGTTCGACACCAGCGGTCCCGTCGACTACCGCCTGTTCACCCTGGACGAGCCCCGGCGCGTGGTCGTCGATCTCAGGCAGACCAGCGTGCCGCGAGGATTCGCGACGCCCGCGGTGAAGGGGCGCGTGATCGAGGGGGTCCGGCGCGCGCCACGCCCCCGCGGCACGTATCGGGTCGTGCTCGACGTCTCCCGGGAGGTGTCGCCGAGACATTTCACGCTGCAACCGGTGCCGCCGTATGGCCACCGCCTAGTCGTGGACCTCTTCCTGCCGGAACCCGAGCGCCCGGCCCCGCGCCGGGAGGAGCCGGAGGGGCTGCGGGACGTGATCGTGGCGGTCGATGCGGGACACGGCGGCGACGACCCGGGCGCCATCGCGCGGGGGGGCGTCTACGAGAAGGACGTGGTGCTCTCGATCGCCCGGCGCGCCGCCAGGCACATCGACCGCGCGGAGGGATTCCGCGCCGTCATGGTGCGCGACGGCGACTACTACGTGAGCCTCCGCCGGCGCACCGCCATCGCCCGCCAGCATCGGGCGGACATGTTCGTTTCGATCCACGCCGACGCGTTCAGGAGCCCGCGGGTCCGGGGCGCATCCGTGTATGCGCTCTCCGACCGGGGCGCGTCGTCGGAGACCGCGCGGTGGCTCGCGGACCGGGAAAACCGGTCGGACCTCATCGGCGGCGTCGGCCCGGTCTCGCTCGAAGACAAGGACGAGCAGGTGCGCTCGGTGCTCCTCGACCTGTCCATGGACGGGACGCTGCGGGCGAGTCTCGCCGCCGGCGAGTCGGTGGTGGGGTCTCTCTCCGGCGTGAGCCGCATGCACAAGCGCCGTGTCGAGCAGGCGGGGTTCGTCGTGCTGAAGTCCCCGGACGTGCCGTCGATCCTCGTCGAGACCGGCTACCTGTCGAACCCCCAGGAGGCGAAGCTGCTCGCGACGGCGGGCCATCAGGAGAAGGTGGCGAGGGCGATCGCGGACGGCATCCGGGGCTACCTGCTGCGCAACCCGCCCCCGGACGCGCGCATCGCGACCATGGAGCACCGCGGGATGCGACACGTCATCGTGCGCGGCGACACGCTCTCGGAGATCGCGGAGCGGTACCGGGTGTCCATGGCGATGCTGCGCAGCGCCAACGGCATCACCGGGGACCGCATCCGGGTCGGTCAGGTGCTCCTGATCCCGTCCTCTTCCGGCAGTTGACCTGCGGCAGACGATGACGCGCATCCGCCGGCTGTCGGCCCTCGTCGCCAACCAGATCGCCGCCGGGGAGGTGGTGGAGCGCCCGGCGTCGATCGTGAAGGAGCTCATCGAGAACAGCCTCGATGCCGGCGCGCGCTCGGTCCGGGTGGCCATCGAGCAGGGCGGCGTCAAGCGAATCGTCGTGCAGGACGACGGCCACGGCATGTCGGCGGAGGACCTGCCGCTCGCGGTGAGCCGCTTCGCGACGAGCAAGATCACGGAGGCGCAGGACCTCGAGCGCGTCGCCACGATGGGCTTTCGCGGCGAGGCGCTTGCGAGCATCGCGTCGGTGGCGCGGCTCGCGATCACCGCTTCGACGGGGAGCGACGCCGGCGCCACGCTCGTGGTGGCGGGCGGCGAGGAGGTCCGGAACGGCCCGGCGCCCCACCCGCCGGGGGCGACGGTGGAGGTGTCCGACCTCTTCTACAACACGCCGGTGCGGCGCAAGTTCCTGAAGAGCGACCGCACCGAGGCAGGCCACGTCAGCGATGTCGTGCGGCGGCTGGCCCTCGGGCACCCCACGGTGGCGTTCGAACTGAAGCACGGCGCGCGGGTGATCGAACGGCTGCCCGGGACGCCGGACGCGGGTGCCCGGGTGGCCAGGGTCATGGGGGACGAGTTCCTGGCGCAGGCCGTTCCCGTGGAGGCGAGCGGCGCAGGGGATGCGCGACTGCACGGCTGGGTCGGCCTGCCCACCTACACGCGCGCGCAGGCGACGGGGCAGTTCTTCTTCGTCAACGGACGCGCGGTGAAAGACCGCCTGGTCGGCCACGCGGTGCGGCAGGCCTACCGCGACGTGCTGTTCCACGGACGCCACCCGGTGTTCGTCCTGTTCCTCGAACTCGACCCGGCCGGCATCGACGTCAACGTGCACCCGACCAAGCACGAGATCCGCTTCCGCGACGGCCGGCGCGTGCACGACTTCGTGTTCGCGTCGCTGAACCGGTTGCTCCGCGAGGCGCGGCCTGGGGTGGAGCCGGCGCCCGTGCAGTACGGGACCGGGTCCGCGCGCGAGCGGCCCGCGTTGCAGACTTCGATGAGCCTCGCGGAGCTGATCGCCGGGGAGCGTGGTGACGGGGCGCAGGGAAGCCGGATGGAAGCTCCGGCGCCGGCGGCGGAGGAAGGCGACACGCCGCCGCTCGGCTACGCCCTGGCGCAACTGCACGGCGCCTACGTGCTGAGCCAGAACCGCGAGGGCCTCGTCGTCGTCGACATGCACGCCGCGCACGAGCGCATCACCTACGAGAAGCTGAAGGCCGACTACCAGGCCGGCGCCATGGTCGCGCAACGCCTGCTCGTGCCGGTGTCGTTCGACGTGACGCCGCGCGAGGCGGACCTCGCCGAAACGCACGCGGACGCCCTCGAGACGCTGGGGCTCGTGGTGGAACGCCAGGGACCCCGGAGCGTGGTTGTCCGGCAGGTACCGTCGCTGCTCGCCAACGCGGACGCCGAGAGCCTCGCCCGCGACCTCCTCTCCGAGTTCGCGGAGTTCGGGAGCAGCGACGCCATTCGCGCCCGCTCGGAGGAACTCCTGGCGAGCATGGCCTGTCACGGCTCCGTGCGCGCCAACCGTGCGATGACGGTGCCCGAGATGAACGCGCTCCTGCGGGAGATGGAGACGACGCCGAACGGCGGCCAGTGCAACCACGGACGGCCCACCTTCCTGGTCCAGAGCCTGGCGGAGTTCGATCGACTCTTCCTGCGCGGGAGGTAGCGGCCCATGGCCCGTGCGGAGGATCGGCCGCGGGCCCGGCCCCGCATCGTCCTGTGCCTGATGGGACCCACCGCGGCCGGCAAGACGGAAGTGGCGCTCGCCCTGGCCGAGCGGACCGACGTCGCCCTCGTCAGCGTCGACTCGGCGATGGTCTACCGGCACATGGACATCGGGACGGCGAAGCCGGATGCGGAGACACTGGCGCGCCATCCGCACGCGCTGGTCGACGTACGCGAGCCGGTCGATCCGTTCTCGGCGTCGGACTTTCTCGAGGGGGCGGATCGCGCGGTCCGCGACGCCTTCGACCGGGGCAGGTTGCCCGTCCTCGTGGGCGGGACGATGCTGTACTTCAAGGCCTTTCGCGACGGCCTGTCCGAGTTGCCGGCGGCGGACGACGTCACCCGGGCCGAGCTCTCCGCGCGCGCCCGGGAGATCGGATGGGCGGCCCTGCACGAGGAACTCCGGGAGGTCGATCCCGCCGCCGCCGCGCGGATCCGCCCGAGCGACCCGCAACGCATCCAGCGCGCGCTGGAGGTGTTTCGCGTGACGGGCCGCCCCATCTCGGACTGGTGGTCGACATCGGCCGGGGTGCCCGCCGGGGCACGTCTCGACTGCGACCTCGTCAGCGTGGGCGTGACTGCGCGTCGTGACGTGCTTGCGGAACGGGTGGAGCGCCGCTTCGACGCCATGCTCGAGCGTGGCTTCGTGGATGAAGTGCGCAGACTCCGGGCGATGCCGGGGCTCGATCCCGCCAAGCCGGCGATGCGTGCGGTGGGATACCGGCAGATCTGGCGCCACCTCGACGGCGAGACGGATCTCGACGCGATGCGCGAGGCCGCCCTCTCCGCCACCCGGCAACTGGTCCGGCGCCAGATGACCTGGCTGCGGGGATGGCCCGGTCTTGTCCCGGCGGAGGGTTCGGTCGCGGACATCTCGGACGGGATACTGCGACGGCTCGCGGTGCGCTCTTGAAATCGTTCGCGGAGGTGGCACTATGCGTGCCCCCGTCGCGGAGCGCTCGCTCCGCCTCCAGGAGGTCGCCATGCCGAAAGGCCATTCGCTGCAGGACCCCTATCTCAACACGCTGCGCAAGGAACGCATCCCCGTGTCCGTCTACCTCGTCAACGGCATCAAGCTGCAGGGCCAGATCGAGTCGTTCGACCAGTTCGTCGTCGTGCTGCGCAACTCGGTCAGCCAGATGGTCTACAAGCACGCCATCTCCACCGTCGTGCCTTCGCGCAACGTGCGGTTGCCGTCGGTGGA
>JAJDTI010000188.1 GCA_022827245.1 Pseudomonadales bacterium
CAGCGCGTACTGCATGCAGGTGGACAGCTCCTGCATGTTCATCATGAAGCTGCCCTCGCCGGTGATGCACACCACCGTCGCCTGCGGGAAGGCGAACTGGACGCCCATCGCGGCCGGCAGGCCGAAGCCCATGGTGCCGAGTCCACCGGAGTTGATCCAGCGGCGCGGGGCGTCGAACTTGTAGTACTGGGCGGCAAACATCTGGTGCTGGCCCACGTCGCTGGTGACGTAGGCGTCGCCGTTCGTCGCGCGGTACACCGCCTGTATCACCTGCTGCGGCAGAAGCGGCGCGCCGCCCCGATGGCGCTGGTCGTGGTCGAGTCCGTGCTGCCCTCGCCACGCCGCGATGCGGTCCCACCAGGCCCCGAGGGCGTCCCGGTCGAGGGCGCCGGGGTCGCGCTCCAGTTCCTGCCGGACGAGGCGCAGCATCTCCGCCAGCACGGAGTCCGCGGGACCTACGATCGGCACGTCCGCGGCGATGATCTTCGAGATGGAAGCCGGATCTACGTCGAGGTGGATGATGCGGGCGTCGGGACAGAACTTGGCCGGGTCGTTCGTCACCCGGTCGTCAAAGCGGGCGCCGACGGCGAAGATCGTGTCGGCGTGATGCATGGCCATGTTCGCTTCGAACGTGCCGTGCATCCCGAGCATGCCGAGGAACTGGCGATCCGTGCCCGGAAACCCGCCGAGGCCCATCAGCGTGTTCGTCACCGGGAAGTCCAGCAGCCGGCCGAGTTCCGTGAGGTGCTCGGCGGCATCGCCCTGCACCACGCCGCCGCCGGTGTAGATGACCGGCCGCTTCGCCGCGAGCAGCAGCTTGACCGCCTTCCTGATCTGCCCCCCGTGGCCACGGGTCGTGGGGTTGTACGACCGCAGCTCGACTTCCTCGGGGTACTCGTACGCGAACCTCTCGTTCGGGTCGGTCGTGTCCTTGGGGACATCGATGACCACCGGTCCCGGGCGCCCGCTCGACGCGATGTAGAACGCCTTGCGCACGACCTCGGGGATCTCGGTCGCGTCCTGGACGAGGAAACTGTGCTTCACCACCGGCCGCGAGATCCCGACCATGTCGGTCTCCTGGAAGGCATCCGTGCCAATCACGTTCCGCGGCACCTGTCCCGAGATGACGATGATGGGCGTCGAGTCCATGTACGCCGTGGCGATGCCCGTGATGGCATTGGTCGCGCCCGGGCCGGACGTCACGAGCACGACGCCCGGGCGTCCCGTGGCGCGGGCGTACCCGTCCGCCATGTGGGTCGCCGCCTGCTCGTGGCGCACGAGGATGTGCTCGACCTTCTGCTGCTTGAAGATCGCGTCGTAGATGTGGAGCGCGGCCCCGCCGGGATACCCGAACAGGTAGTCCACCCCCTCGTCCTGGAGCGCGCGAACGAGCATGTCGGCACCGGACAGCATCTCCGCCATGGCGTCTCCGGGGGGGCGTTAGCGGGAGTACCGCTCAGCGTCAACGAAGGGGGCGCGCATTCTCGCGTTGCACCCTGTGCATGTCAAACCGCCCGCCACGCCCCGGAACGGCGCGGCGCGGGCGCTTCGGGCGCGCGGTCCCGCCGTCGGGAAGGGCCAGCGGAAGGCCGCCCGCGGAGGCCGTGCGGCGTCAGTGCACGTGATAGATCCGGGCGGCGTTGCCGTGCAGCACCTTGGCGACGGATGCCTCCGGAAGCGCCCCGAGCGCTTCCGCCGCATAGTCCCGCGGTGGCAGCGCCGGCGTGGCCGGGCCGGGAGACATCGAGGTCGGATGCGGGAAGTCGGTCTCGTAGAGCATGTTGTCCGGGTACAGCTCGATGGCCCGCGCGATCGTCTGCTCCTCGAACCAGAAGCAGGCGTAGACCTGGCGCCGGAAGTACTCGCTCGGCAGCAGGTCGTACTCGGGGTGCTCCTGCCGCACGCCGCCGTTCCGCCACTGCCAGTCGAAGGCCTCGAGCACGGGCGGGATCCACCCAGCGCCGCTCTCCACGGAGACGAAGTCGAGCCGCGGGAAGCGATGGCAGACGCCGCCGAAGATCAGTTCGGCCAGTCCCTTGCTGTTCTCGATGAACGCGAGCGAAGAGAAGCGCGCGAAGTTCGCCTTCGTCCCGATGTCGGCCGGCGGCTTCACCAGGCTGCCCAGGTTCTGTCCGCCGATGTGGAAGCTGATGGACAGTCCCGCATCCTGTGCGGCGGCCCACAGCGGATCCCAATGCGGGTCGCAGAGCGCCGGCTGGCCGAAGTCCTGGGGCTGGCTCGGGAACAGCACGGCACGGTGCCCCGCGCGGGCGCTGCGCACCACCTCCGCGACGCACGCGTCGAGGTCCCAGAACGGCAGCGCCATCACGGCCAGCAGGCGCCCGCTGTCCGCGCTGCACCAGTCGATGAGGAAGTCGTTGTACGCGCGGATGCACTCCAGCTTGAGTTCCGGCTCGTCGAGCCGGGTCACGAAGGTTTGGGAGCCGAAGCCGCCGACGTTGGGGTAGATCACCTGGGCGTGGATGCCGTGCCCGTCCATGTGCGCGAGACGCGCGTTCGCGTCGAAGCAGGCGGCGGGAATGTCGTCGTAGGTTGCGGGGTGTTCCGGCACCGTGCCGTCGAAACCGGCCATCGACACCTGGCCGGGCCTCAGCACCTCGCGGTTGCCGATCAGCCACACGTCCTCGCCGTCGCGGCGCTCGACGTGGGGGACGAGGTCGCCCCACTTGCTGGAGACACGCGCGGTCCACACGTCGGGCGGCTCGGTCAGATGGGTGTCCACATCGATGACGCGGTAACGGTCGAACAGGTCTGGCATGTCGGGTTCCTCCTGCCGCTACCCTACAACGGGGGCGTTGCGCTGCAAAGCGGCCGGCGGCTCGCTCCGTCAGGGCGCGGAGTCGAGCCACACGACCGCGGCGCAGCGTCCGGTCACGCCGTCCCTGCGGTGCGAGAAGAAGCGGTCGTCGGAGTGCGTGCAGAGGCCCGAGCGCACCACCTCCCTGGCTCCGAGCGCCTCGAAACGCCGCGCCACGTACTCCGGCAGGTCGAAGCGCCAGGCGCCGGCCGGCGTCGGCTGGAACGTCGGCCCGCCCCCGGCAGCCTGGTACACGTCCCGGCGGACCTCGTAGCAGCGGCCGGAAATGGCGGGGCCGAGCCAGACATGCAGCGTGTCCGCCCCGACCGGCAGCGCGCCCACGGCCGCCTCGACGATACCGCCCACCGCACCGCGCCACCCGCAGTGGACGACCGCCGCGACCGTCCCCGCCGCGTCACAGACGACCGCTGGCACGCAGTCGGCAACGGCGACCGCGAGGGCCACGCCCGGCCGGTCCGTCCAGGCCCCGTCGGCGGTCACCGCGGGTCCGACCGCATCGACCCGCACGACGTCGGCGCCATGCACCTGGTCGAGCCACTGGATGCCCTCCTGGCCGGTCGCCGCGACCACGGCCCGCCGATTGCGGGCCACGCGGTCCGGGTCGTCGCCGACACGCAGCCCGAGGTTGCACTCGGCATAGCGGCCCTTGCTCGCGCCGCCGCGTCGCGTCGTGCAGAGGGCACGCACGGAGGCCGGAGCCCCCCACCCCGCCTCAAGCGTCTCGGGCCGCATCGTCTTCGAGGACCGCCAGCAACCGCGCGATATCCTCCGGCACCGGGCTCGAGAACGTGAGCGAGGCCCCGCTCGCCGGATGCCGGAACCCGAGAGTACGTGCGTGCAGCGCCTGCCTGCGGAAACCCCGCACCGCCTCGACGAGCTCCGGCGACGGGTGCGTTGGCAGCCGCCCGCGCGCGCCGTAGCGGCTGTCCCCCACCAACGGATGCCCGATCGCGCTCAGGTGCACGCGCACCTGGTGGGTCCGGCCCGTCCCGAGGGCCGCCTGGACGGCGGTGTGCGCACGGTAGCGGTGCTGGACCCGCACGCGGGTCAGGGCGGGGCGTCCGTCTTCCCGGACGCGCTGGCGCGTGCGGCGCGCCGGATCGCGGCCGATGGCGAGTTCCACGTCGCGCCCCGCGGTCAGCACACCCTCCACCACGGCGAGATAGACCCGTTCGATCTCCCGCTTCGCCATCGCATCGACCAGGACACGGTGCGCCGCCTCGTTCGCCGCCACCACCAGCAGCCCGCTCGTGTCCTTGTCCAGCCGGTGCACCAACCCGGCGCGCGGCAGCGCGGCAAGCGCCGGGCGCTGCGCGATCAACCCGTTCACCAGCGTGCCGGCCGGATTGCCCGCGCCCGGGTGGACGACGACCCCGGCGGGCTTGTCGACCACGAGCACGTGTTCGTCCTCGTGGATCAGCTCGAACGGCACCGGTTCCGGCTCGTGCGGGCCGTGGGCCTCCACCTCGACGTCGAGCACGAGAGGTTCGCCACCCAGCACGCGATAGGCGGGCCGTTCGCGGCGGCCGTCGACGGTCAGCTTCCCATCGCGAATCCAGGCGGTGAGGCGCGACCGGGAGAAGTCGGTGAGGAGTTCCGCCGCGACGCGGTCCAGCCGTTCCCCCGCGCACCTTTCGGGCACGAGTCCGCGGAACGCATGTCGCTCCCGGGCCATCTCCGGGACGTTATCACAGGGCCCCGCGGTCGAAGCCGCCCCGGGCCGCGGGTACACTACGGTCATGAGCGCCCTCCTCGAAGCGCCCCGGCGCGGTGCCTTCCCGCTGGTCCGGCTGGCCGCCTGCGCGGCCCTGCTGGCGCTGCTGGCCGGTTGCGCCTGGATGCCCTTCATCGGGAACGACGACGAGGACGACGAGGAGTACGACACCACCGAGCACATCCTCTACGAGAGCGCCCAGTCGAGCCTCCGCAGCGGCAACTACCGCGCGGGGGTCGAGAAGCTCCAGCGCCTGGAGGCGCGGTTCCCCTTCGGGCGCTACGCGGAACAGGCACAGGTCGAACTCATCTACGCCCACTACATGGGCGCGTCCTACGACGAGGCGGAGGCGGCCGCCGAGCGCTTCATCCGCCTGCACCCGCAGCACCGGGACGTCGACTACGCGATGTACCTGCGCGGCCTGGTGGCGTTCTCCGAGGGCCGCGGGCTGTTCGACCGGTTCCGGCCGTCCGACATCTCCAAGCGCGACATGACCAACATCCGGCGCGCGTTCGTCATCTTCACCGAACTCCTGCGCGAGTATCCCGACAGCGACTACGCCCTCGACGCACGCCAGCGCACGGTGTACCTGCGCAACGTCATCGCGGAGGCCGAAGTCAACGTTGCGAACTACTACATCTCGCGGGGCGCCTATGTCGCCGCCGCGAACCGGGCCCGCACCGTCGTCGAGAACTACTCCCAGACCCCCGCCGTGGCGGAGGCCCTGGCGATCCTGGTGGAAGCCAACTACCGGCTCGGTCTCGACGATGCCGCGAACGACGCCCTGCGCATCCTGGCCATCAACCATCCGCGCTACCCGGCGTTCGACGGCGAAGGCAACTTCGTGCTGGCCGAGACGATCCGCAACCGGGACCGTTCCTGGTTGAACATCATGACGCTCGGCCTCCTCAACCGTCCCGACGTCCCCCCGCCGATCCAGATAGAGCATCCCGAGGGATTCGTGCCACCCGAGGCCGTGGACGAAGAGGCAGAGGAGGAGTCGAAGAAGCCCTGGTGGCGGCGCATCCCCTTCCTCGGCTGACGCGCTTCCGGGGCCTCGTCCTACAGGATCCCGGGACAGACACCTCTTCCCCCACGACGGGGCGTCACGGCACTCTCCCGCCGTGCGCGGGACCACCCTCATCGAACTCCTGACGGCGCTGGCGGTGGCGGGCGTGCTCCTGGCGTGGGGCGGCATCGAGGCGACGCGCCTGCTCGCGGCCTTCCGGGCGGACGCCGCGGTGACCCAGATGCTCGGCGCCGTGCGTTTCGCACGGCACGCCGCCGCCGAGCGCCGCGTCACCGTCACGCTCTGCCCCGGGGCGGCCGACCGCTGTGGGCGGAGGAACGACTGGCATCGCGGCGCGCTCGTGTTCCTGGACCGCGACGGCAACGGCCGCCGCGGCCGCGGCGAGGAGATGCTCCGCCGGCTGCCGCGCCTGCGCGACGGCGAACGCGTCTACTGGCGCTCGTTCCGCAACCGAACATCCCTGTCGATGCTCCCGACAGGACTCACCGACTGGCAGAACGGCAGCTTCCTCTACTGTCCTCCGGACGGGGACGCACGCTACGCGCGCCAACTCGTCCTCAACGCCCAGGGACGCATCCGCCACGCCCGGGACCGCGACGGCGACGGTATCCGCGAGGACGCGAACGGACGGCCGCTCACCTGTCCGTAGGGGAGGGGCTTGTCTTGCGCCAGGCGAAGCTTGGTGAAGGGGGAGGTCATGCTATGACGTGACGGAAACCTTCTTAGCGACCCAGCGGGTGAGAGTCCCGACCGGCCAAGGTTGACCGACCAGCCGGAACCGAGTG